>SVLX01000050.1 GCA_015067725.1 Oscillospiraceae bacterium
TTGCACTGTCATAAACTCGCAGAAGGTTTCCGGCTGTGTCATACTCAAATCTGTTGACCGTGGTTGTGTTGACCGTGGTGCTGGTACCGGAGTAAGTATAGGTAGTCTCCTTGGTAAGCTGATTCAGGCTGTCGTAATCATACTCAACCAGAACACGGAAAGGCGATTCACTTTCCTTGATCTGCTTGATGTTCCCCAGCTTGTCATAGACATACTGACTGCCAGCAATCAGAGTTCCCGCACTGTTCCGCACG
The DNA here is from genome assembly GCA_015067725.1 of Oscillospiraceae bacterium. GTDB lineage: Bacteria > Bacillota > Clostridia > Oscillospirales > Oscillospiraceae > Faecousia. The sequence continues at coordinate 255 of SVLX01000050.1, forward strand.
TTGTAATACTGCACCTGAGCCGTGGTTCTGGTGCTGTCCGTGGCGTGGTTGTAGTAGGCCTTCGCCACCCGGAAGATGGTAGACCCATTCTTCGCCACCGTAGTTGCCGTATGCCGCTTGAGGGTATCGTAAGTGTAAGACAGAGTCTGCCCACCGGCGGTAGTCATGCTCTCCAGAGAACCGTCTCCGGTATCGTAATTGTAGGTTTCGGAGTAACTATCCCCCTCAACCGTCCAATACTGGGACTTAATCCGGTTAGCGGTATCGTAAAGCTGCTGAATCCGCAAGGTAGTCTCGTTCCCGCAATCCTCCCGGCTCTGGATAATCCGCCCCAGAGAATCATACTCATAGTTGTAAGATTCCGTCTCGTTGCCATTGCTGTCCATGGCAAACTGCCGAGAGAGCTGCCCTTGTGCGTTATAAACATAGCAATAAGTCGCTTGAACAGAGTCGTCAGTATTATAATACACGACTTTGGTCGGTCTGTCAAGTAGGTCATAGAAATATTCTACATATTGCCCATTGGCCATCTCCTTGCGGATGATGTTGCCGTAACCATTCTCATAGGTATTCTCCACCAGCGTCCGTCCGCTGCTCCAGTTCTCACCGTCTGCACTCTTGGAAACGGTGATTGCAGTGGTCAAGCCCCAGGGGTTAATGGTATTTTTATACCGCTGCCACTGGGCAGTGGTGCCGGAGTAAGACTTCCGGGCAACGGTAGTCTGAGAACCATTCTCATAGCCAAAGGAGATATGCTGGCATTTCAGGTCAAGACCGATGCCGAAATCGCTCAGAATCTGGGAGCCGGGGCAAGGCCTCGGCTGGTATCAGCTGCCAATTTAATAACAGGATTACATGATGTACATTTACCTTGTCCTTGAATAAATATAGTCTTATAGGGGAAAACCTGCTATCGCAAGGATAACGCCCACTGCATAGCAAAAATTGATATGCCAAAAAATGCAGGTACACAGCATTCGCTTATTCCGGCTGATTGTGTTGTCCTTGCTCAGCAAGAAAAGTAGCACCTGAAGCGGTAGCGCACAGATTAATGCTCCCACCATTCTTACAGGTAACGAGAATTCAGGTTTGAAGTACTTGTCAAGAATAAAAATGGCTATTGCCTCCAACAAAAGGATTCTCCGCAATATACGATACACTCGATTCAAAAGGTGCCCTCCTCATTTGCCGTAGTTCACACTGTCATAGTAAATACTGGTTAACTCGTCGCCCCATGCCGCCAGATCGAAACTGACAGAAAGGTTAAATCCAAGAACCAAATACACGCCAGCAGAAAAGCTAATGATACTAGAGCCCTCTTCAAAAGGTTCGTTTGCGGGACATTCGCTTTTTTCGCCGTAGGAGTCCTCCCAAGCATTGCAAGTACACTGCTCATCAAAGTAAGAATGTTCATGACCCTGCGTATATGAAAAACCAAACACCTTTAGAAAGTTGAAAGCGAAACTGGTGGAGGTTCTACTACGAACATCAAATTTTCCTTTGTCATATACTACAGAATCGCTTACAGAAGCAACCGCACCCACTTCAAGAGGTATACCGCATGCATTAACTTTAGCATCGACACCAAGTCCAACACCGACTCCCGCCTCTGCAGACAAAGCCTTAAACGGTGAAGTAACAATTCTGCCGATTGTTTTCATGCAATGAACAAACCGCCGATCCATTTCTTCTACAAAGTCTTTCCACGAAGTTCCTTGAATATCGCTTCTAGTTACAGGGTTGTTACCACAATACGCAAACATATTGTACCCAGCAAACTCCTGTCCTGTACTTGGCAACGCATCCGCATTGATAAACCGCTTAACCGCTGGATCATAATACCGGGACTGCAAATAATAGAACCCAGTCTCTGCATCATAATAATATCCACGATACCGCAAAGGATTGATATTCGCAATGTGGCTACTGGAGGTGATGCTCGTCCCGTTGGCATTGGTGACGCTCAATAGCTTCCCCCAAGCATCATAGCTGTATTTTGCGATAATGCCGCTGGCGTTATACAGTGCAACCACATCGCCCTGCAAGTTCAGAATATAGTAGCAAGTAGTGAAACTGCTCCCATCATTTGTGGAATACCGGAGAGCAAAGGGGCGACCGTCCTGGTCGTACACAAAGAACAGCATATAATCCCCGTAAGTTTCCAGCACCACCTTGCCACTCTGTGTTACATAGTTGTGTACCACACCGTTCACGGTCTTACTGCTTCTAACCCCAGACATATCGTAGTCATAGGTGTAGGTGTTTGTGCCTTTCTTGATGGAGGTAAGTTGCCTACCCCTCTCCCAGGTCAAATTGCTGTAGCTGGTACCGTTGTACCAATTGGTGGGGTTGCCGCTACCGTCATAATTGATGGTAACACCCTTGAATTTGGTCAGCAAATCTGTCCAATTGTTGTCGCCATAGGTATAGCGGGAGGTTATACCGTTGTTGGAAGCGGTCAGCAGGTTACCCGCTGTATCGTAAGTAAAGGTGTTGACCGTGGTGCTGGTGGCAGTGGTACTGGTGCCGGAATATGTATATGTGGTTTCCTTGGTGAGCTGATTCAGACTGTCATATTCATACTTCGCCAAAACCCGGTAGGGCGTTTCACTTTCATAGATAGTGGAGATGTTGCCCCGGGCATCATACGCATACATCCAGCCCTGAATCAACCCCGCATCCGCATCCCGGTAGTTGAAATACCTGACCTGCGCTGTGGTAAGAGTGGTATTGTCTGTTCTGTCCCAATAATTCCAGGTGTTCTTAAACAGCTCTGTGCCGCTCTTGGTGACCGTATGGCCAGTATTCCGCTTCAATGCATCATAAGACAGAGTGATGGTCTCGCCCATGGGACTGGAAATGGAACTGAGACTGCCATCGCCGGCGTTGTAGCTATATGTCTCTGTAAAACCGCGTTCCCCGATGTGCCACCGCTGGGAGACAAGCCGGTTAGCTGTATCATAGCACTGCATGACGCGCTGAACCGGTTCCTCTTCCCCATCCAGTTCCCGGCTGCAAATTAGTCTGCCCAGGGAGTCGTATTCGTAAAAATAGCGCTCAATTACACTGCCGTTGGCATCCGTGGCGTACTGTGCGGACAGCTGCCCCTGAGCATTGTAGACATACACATGGCTGGTTTGCACTGCCCCTGTGCTACTATAATACACCGTTTTAACCAACCTGTCAAGGGAATCATAGTGGTACTCCACACATTGCCCGTTGGCCATAGTCTTCTTGACGAGGTTACCATATCCATTATCATACTCATTCTGAGTCAGGGTGATGCCGCCGCTCCAGCTTTCTCCATCTGTGCTAGAGGAAACAGTCACAGAGGTAGGCAGTCCCCACTGGTTGAGCTGGGTATAATACCGCTGCCAGTTGGTTGTTGTTATTCCATCAGTGGTACGGAAGGACTTACGATTAACAGAAGTCTGCGAGCCATTCTCATATCCAAAAGTTAGCGCCGCCACACCGGTCTGATAAATGGTGGTGGGTCGACCATTGCGGCTGTTGTACTGGTAGAACACCTGATTTTCGGCGGCATCTGTAGTTTTGGCAATCTGCCGGGTATAGGGGTCGTATGCCAAACTGGAGGAATTGCCGTTGACATCGCTGACGCTGGTGGTAAAGTCGCCGTTGCTGTCAAAGCCGTAAGAAGTGACAAGCGCCTTGCCACCGGAAGTGCTGACCGTACTCTCCCGGGAAACCTGTCCATTGGCGGTGTAGGTATAAGTCGTCCGCACACCGTCAGAGGTGATGGTGGCCGGGTCACGGCTGGTGCCGGAATAAGTCAGCGCATAGCTGACCCCGGACATGGTGGTGTAGCCCGTCAGCCGGTCGGAGGAATCATACTCCGCGCTGGTCTGGGCGTTCTCCGAGTCAGAGGCGGTGAGCATATTGCCCTCATCGTCATAGGAATAGGTCTGCACCGGCTCCTGCACCAAAGCAACATCGTCAAAGAGAGCGAAGTTCAGGTTGTAGTCATAGGCCAGCGAGACAGTCATGGTGCTCACCGTCTGATCCTTTTCCTCCGGCACAATCACACCGGTCACATACTGCCAGTCGGTGCAGTCGTGGTTGAAGGAAACATGCTGATATTCCGGTGCAAGACTGCTGTCCGCATAGACAATCTTCACGATGAAGCCGAAGAAGGGGGCGGTGCTGCTGGTTTGACCTTCGACTTCTGTATCTCCATCGTTATTGCCATGCAGAGCAATGCCGTTATTCATGGCGCTGGTCGCCTTGCCCCAGCCGGAGAGAATATAGGTGCTGTTGGAGCTGGCGTTAATGTTAACCGTCTGGGAATAGTGGAAATTGGTGGAGGGGTATGCGGTCATCTTCAGCACATAGCCGCCCCGGGTGGAGTCGGTGACATAGCTGGCAGTGGTACCTGCGGTGTTGGGCCAGTAGGTGCTGTAACCGGAAGTGGTGGCAGAGCCGGTAGTGCCCACAAACTGGAATCCACCCATCTGCAGCAGATTCACCCCGGAGGCCGCGCCCACAGGAGTGGTTTCTTCTTCGGTAGTCTCATCTTCTCTGGCGGTCTCCACCACTCGCTCCATCTGGAAGTCGTCAAAGGCTACAACCTGACTACTGCCCTTCCAGTTGGCCGCCAAACGATAAGTGCCGCTGGTTTTGGGGGAGAACGTGACCTCCAGCCGCTCCCAGCCGTCCTCAATGTTTACGTTAGTCTTGTGGTTAATCATGCGGCTGGCCTTCTGCTCCTCGTTGCCGGAGTTCAGAATGCTCAGGTATGCGCCGCCCTCGTCAGCAAAGACACTGGAGCAGGCGGTATTGACATAGCCGGAGAAAACATAAGTCTCGCCCGCCTTGAGATACATACTCTGGTAGACGGTGCACAGGTCATCGGCGGCACTGCCGGTGGGCAGATGGAGCTTCAGCAGGTAATTGCCGGTGCGGGGGTAAATTGTCCGGGGATTGGGGGTATTGGTGTTGGCGGCAACGGCCATGGAGCCATTGCCACTTTTCACCCAACCGGTGGAGGCATCCAAAAACTGCTGATTTGAAGCTTGTTTTAAAGGCCCGGACTATTAGCATCCAACTCTCCCTTCCAAATCCGCAACGTTCTTTGTGCACCCATTGCCGCCATACGATCTTTACTCTTGGAAATTTGCTCAAGGATACCCACTGCCTTCGCAGTATGAATACCCATGTTCAAGCAAGTTGTCGCAGCATTTTGCCTCACATATGCGTCGCTCTGATTCAGCAAAACCGAGAAAACTGCACCCATGATTTCAGGACTCCTCTTTATTTTGTCGGTCAGCCGCAATAGTTCTCGCATAGCTTTGTTGTGCTTTCGCACGTTTTCTTTCGTATAATCTGACGGTTTTTGACATAACTGAGAGCACAAGCGAATATATTGGTCAACAATTACTTGTACATCCATATTCATACCTCCAACTCCAATCGATCGACAGACTCACTCGCTTAGATAGCTATTTATAAGAGATGAAAACGCATCAGGATCAAGCCCGTAGAAAACGTTCTCCATCTTATCCCCATCGAAATAGAAACCAAAGCATACACCGATAACCTGAGTTGCGCCATTGGTGTAAGTAACAAGAACACCTTGTCCCTCTACAGAGTAAGCCGCGTCATTCCAGATATACCAGGCATCCATTGCTTGGAATGCAGAAATAAAGCTGCCTATTTCCCTGTGTTCCAGTGTTTTAATCACAGTTGACCCAAGTTCGTCCAACGTTTTGGGAGTTCGCGTATGGGCATCTGTGCTGACAATATTGATGGATTCGATTTGTTCTACTGAGTGATACGGAGGATACTGTGTCGGTTTGCAACCATTTAACAACAGCATCATGCACAGAACGAGCGCAATCAATTGCGTTATACGACGCATAATCATATTCCTCCTTGCACAGTAAAGCCACAGCAACAAATTGCTTGAACGGAATTGTCATTACCAGTATACATGACTTTTGCCGATCTGTCAAGCAAAACGCAAAGCTATTCTACATATTCCGCAAAGTTACAATCGATGTGAGGCCACAGGTACAGACAAATGCAACTGTGTTCGTTAGAATAAAGTCAACACAACCACGCTAAACGAAAGGTCTCAATCGCCATGAGTATTGTAGCAGAAAAGAAGATACGAAACAGGGGGATTTGCCATATCATTTGTCGACGTATGTGTCAAGTACAAGGCTGCCTCACCAGGTGTGGGGCAGCCTTGTTTTGGGGTTGTTCTGTTTCGTGTATGGATGGTCAATTTTAGGGCATGTCCATCCTAAGTTACCTCTCGACCCTTAGCTTTTGCTCATATCCTTTGCCCAGCAGCACTTCTTGTACTTCTTTCCACTGCCGCAGGGGCAGGGGTCGTTGGGGCCTACCTTCTTGGCCTTGCGGATGGGCTGGGGCTTGACTGTGCCGTCGCTGGTGCCGCCACGGGCTGTGGATTCCTTGGCCACCTGCTTGCGCTTCAGCTCCTGATTGGCCCGCACCTGAGTCAGGAATACCCGGCGCACCGTCTCGTCCCGGATGGCCTGCACCATGGCATCGAACATCTCATAGCCTTCCTTCTTGTACGCCACCACCGGGTCGGTCTGGGCGTAAGCTCTGAGCACAATGCCCTGCTTCAAATCATCCATGGCATCAATCTGGTCCATCCAGTATTCATCCACCACCCGGAGCATGACCACCCGCTCCAGCTCCCGCATGAGCTTCTCGCCCAGTGCCTGCTCCTTGGCTTCATAGACCTTCAGTGCCAGGTCATAAATGCCTTCGGTCAGACTCTCTGCGGTTGCTTTGGACAGTTCTTCGTCCGTCAGAGTAAACAGCCCCTTGGGGAAATACACGTTCTCCAGAGGCAGGAGCAGTGCCGCCAGATCTTCCTGGGTGCGGATTGCGCCGGAGTCCGCCATCTGGGTCTGGACCGTAGTCTCCACCAGATGATGGAGCATGGAGAGGATATTCTCCCGCAGGTCTTCGCCGTCCAGCACCTTCTTCCGCTGGGTATAGATGGTGTCTCGCTGGACATTCATTACGTCGTCATATTCCAGAACGCTCTTTCTGGAGCGGAAGTTCCGGCTTTCCACATTCTTCTGCGCCGTCTCCACCGCATTGGAAAGCATTCTCTGGTCAATGGGGGTATCCTCATCCAGCGCGCCCATAAGACCCATGATTCGTTCAGAGCCAAAGAGCCGCATCACATCGTCCTCCAGCGACAGGTAGAACCGGCTCTCACCGGGGTCGCCCTGTCTGCCGGAACGACCACGAAGCTGGTTATCAATTCGGCGGGACTCATGGCGTTCCGTGCCGATGATGAACAGACCGCCGGCCTGACGCACCTGCTCTGCTTCCTGTGCAATGCCCGCTTTGTACTGGGCAAGCAGTTCCTCATAGCGGCGGCGGACAGTGAGAATTTCCTCATTGTCCGTGTCGGCATAGGAGTTGGCCTCGGCCAGCAGTTCTTCCGGGATGCCCTCTTTTCTCAGTTGGTTCAGGGCCAGATACTCGGCGTTACCGCCCAGCATAATGTCCGTACCACGGCCGGCCATGTTGGTGGCAATGGTGACGGCGCCCAGTTTACCGGCCTGCGCCACGATCTGGGCCTCCATTTCGTGGAACTTGGCATTCAGCACCGTATGGGGAATGCCCTCTCTTTTCAGCATTTTGGAGACCAGCTCACTCTTTTCGATAGAGATTGTACCCACCAGCACCGGCTGACCTTTTTCGTGACATTCCTGAATCTGCCGGACGATGGCCCGGAGTTTACCTGCCTCGTTCTTATAGACCACATCGGTATGATCCTTGCGCACCACAGGACGATTGGTGGGGATTTCCACCACGTCCAGACTGTAGATGGCAGAGAATTCTTCTTCCTCTGTCAATGCCGTACCGGTCATGCCGGAGAGTTTGCTGTAGAGCCGGAAGAAATTCTGGAAGGTAATGGTGGCCAGCGTCTTGGACTCCCGCTCCACCGTGACCCCTTCTTTGGCTTCAATGGCCTGATGCAGGCCCTCGCTGTAGCGGCGGCCGAACATCAGTCGTCCGGTGAATTCGTCAACGATGATGATCTGCCCATCTTTGACCACATAGTCCACATCCTTGCGCATGAGACCACGGGCCCGCATGGCCTGATTGATATGGTGGTTCAATGTGGTATTGTCCGGGTCGGCCAGATTCTCCACCCCGAAGAACTTCTCCGCCTTGGCGATACCGGAGGCGGTCAGGGAGACGGAGCGGGACTTCTCATCGGCGTAGTAGTCGCAGTCCAGAGCGTCCATTTCCTTCTTTTCGTCGGTCTTGGCAAAAATCTGACGGCGCAGAGAGGAAACAAAGTAATCGGCCATTTCATAGAGCTTGGTGGATTCCTCGCCCTGGCCGGAGATAATGAGGGGGGTGCGGGCTTCGTCAATCAGGATGGAGTCCACCTCGTCCACGATGGCGAAGACATGACCCCGCTGCACCTGATTCTCTTTGTACAGGGCCATATTGTCCCGAAGGTAGTCAAAGCCCAGCTCATTGTTGGTGCAATAGGTAATGTCGGCGGCATAGGCGGCTCTGCGCTCATCCTGATTCATGCCGGGAATAATCATGCCCACGGTCAGCCCCAGGAAGCGATAGACCTTGCCCATCCACTCCGAGTCACGCTTGACCAGATATTCGTTGACGGTGACGATGTGTACACCCTCGCCGGTCAGCGCATTGAGGTACGCCGGCAAAATGGCCACCAGAGTCTTGCCTTCGCCGGTCTTCATTTCCGCAATACGACCCTGATGGAGGATAATGCCGCCGATAAGCTGCACCTGATATGGGCGCATACCCAGCACCCGGCTGGCCGCCTCCCGGCAGACCGCAAAAGCCTCCGGGAGCAGGGCATCCAGCGTCTCGCCGGATTGATAACGATTCTTGAATTCGGTGGTCTTCTCCCGAAGTTCCCGGTCAGACAGCGCCTTGACACTCTCCTCCAGAGCCTCGATTTTCTCCACCAGCGGCATAACCCGCTTGACTTCCCGCTGAGAGCGGGTTCCGAACAGTTTGCTAAACAGTCCCATATGATAAAACTCCTTATGGCACGCAGATAAACGTGCGACGAAGAACAAATAACAACTTAATTGGCTCCCTCCTAAGCGGGAGTCCCCCGCGGATTCAACCATCAACCGGAAATCCCACAATACTCCCTCCGCCCTTCGGGCACCTCCCTCGGCGAGGGAGGCTTTTACTGGCTGCACCATCAAAGGCTCCCTCCCTGAGGGAGCTGCCGGGCGAAGCGAGGCTGAGGGAGTTGGCTCCCTCCCTGAGGGAGCTGCCGAGCGAAGCGAGGCTGAGGGAGTTGGCTCCCTCCCTGAGGGAGCTGCCGAGCGAAGCAAGGCTGAGGGAGTTGGCTCCCTCCCTGAGGGAGCTGCCGAGCGAAGCGAGGCTGAGGGAGTTGGCTCCCTCCCTGAGGGAGCTGCCGAGCGAAGCGAGGCTGAGGAAGTTGGCTCCCTCCCCGAGGGAGCTGCCGAGCGCAGCGAGGCTGAGGGAGTTGGCTCCCTCCCCGAGGGAGCTGCCGAGCGAAGCGAGGCTGAGGGAGTTGGCTCCCTCCCTGAGGAAATCCAACCGCAGCGAGGCTGAGGGTATAAACCGGAAGTGCCCAGCTTATCGACTCCCTCCGCCATCGCCGTTGGCGATGCCACCTCCCTCTTAAGAGGGAGGCTTTTACCAGGTGTATCGTCAAAGTCCCCTCTTGAGAGGGAACCGGCTGCCTCAATCCTTCTTGTCAAACTCCTGCTTAATCCGCTCAAAGAACCTGGCAATCTTGGGCTGGTGTTTGGCGGCCTCATCCTTTTCTTCAAACTGCCGCAGAAGCTCTTTCTGCTCCTTAGTCAGTTTGGTGGGTGTCTCCACCACCACGGTCACCAGATGGTCACCCCGGTTCTTGCTGTGTACAACGGGAATGCCCTTACTGCGGATACGGAAGGTGGTGCCGGTCTGGGTACCTTCGGGGATGGTATATTTCACCTTGCCATCCAGTGTGGGGACTTCCACTTCCGCGCCCAGAGCCGCCTGGGCAAAGGTGATGGGCAGCTCGCACAGCACATGGATGCCGTCCCGCTTGAAAATCTCATGGGGCTTAATGGCAATCTCCAGCAGCAAATCGCCGTCCGGACCGCCGTTGGTGCCGGAGCAACCCTCACCCCGGACACGGACCACCCGGTCTTCGTCCACACCGGCGGGAACACGCACCTTGACCGTGGTGCTGTGGCGCACCTTGCCCTTGCCCTTACAGGCGGTACAGCTCTCTTTAATGATCTTGCCCTTGCCGTTACACTGGGGACAAGCCACGGTAGACTGCATGGTCATGCCCAGAAGATTCTGGGTGGTGCGGACAGAGCCGGTACCCCGGCAGGTGGGGCAGACTGCGGGCGTTGTCCCGGGGGCACAGCCCGTACCGGTACACTTGGCGCAATTCTCAATCCGGGAGATGGGGACTTCCTTCTCTGCGCCGAACGCCGCCTCCTCAAAGGTCAGCTCCAGCTTTGCGCCCACATCCTCACCCTGACGGGGGGCATTGGGATTCCGCCGCCGACTGCCGCCGCCGAAAATATCGCCAAAGATGTCGCCAAAGCCAAAGGCATCGCCAAAATCACCGAATCCACCGCCACCGAAACCGGCATTGGGATTGAAGTTGGGGTCTACACCGGCAAAGCCATAGCGGTCATAGCGACTGCGCTTATCGTCATCGGACAGCACCTCATAAGCCTCGCCCACCTCTTTGAACCTGGTCTCGGCTTCTTTGTCGCCGGGGTTGCGGTCCGGGTGATACTGCATGGCCTTTTTCCGGTAAGCTTTCTTAATTTCTTCTGCGCTGGCAGTCTTCTCCACCCCCAGCACCTCATAAAAATCACGTTTGGTCTCACTACTCATGATTGGTCACCTCTTATCCCCAAAGGGGGAGAAAATCGCCTGTGTGTTATGCTCAGGTATAACGCACAAGGCGGAGGGGCGGCAGACCACCCCTCCGGTATGGGCATTATTGGGATTAGTCCTTGACTTCCTCGTAATCGGCATCCACGACACCGTCATCCGTGCCGCCCTGAGGTGCACCCTGAGGACCGGCCTGCTGATACAGCTTCTCGGACAGGGAATAGAATGCCTTCTGGGCTTCGTCGGTGGCCGCCTTGATGGCCTCCAGGTCGCTGCCCTTGTTCAGTTCTTTCAGCTTCTCGATGGCAGCCAGAATGGGTGCCTTATCTGCCTCGGTCACCTTGTCGCCCAAATCGGCAAGAGCCTTCTCGCTCTGATAGACCACCTGGTCGGCGGCGTTGTGGGTATCCACTTCGTCCTTCCGGGCCTTGTCTTCGGCGGCGTACTGCTCGGCTTCCTTGACGGCCTTGTCAATGTCTTCCTGAGACAGGTTGGTGGAGGCGGTGATGGAGATTTTCTGCTCCTTGCCGGTGCCCAAATCCTTGGCAGATACATTGACGATACCGTTGGCATCGATGTCAAAGGTGACCTCAATCTGAGGCACGCCACGGGGGGCGGGAGCAATGCCGGAGAGCTGGAAGCGGCCCAGCGTCTTGTTGTAAGCGGCCATTTCACGCTCGCCCTGCAGGACATGGACCTCAACGCTGGTCTGTCCGTCAGCGGCGGTGGAGAAAATCTGGCTCTTCTTGGTGGGGATGGTGGTATTGCGCTCAATCAGACGGGTGAACACGCCGCCCATGGTCTCAATACCCAGAGACAACGGGGTAACATCCAGCAGCAGGATGTCCTTCACATCGCCGCCCAGGACACCACCCTGAATGCTGGCACCCAGAGCCACGCACTCATCGGGGTTGATGCCCTTGAAGCCTTCCTTGCCGGTCAGCTTCTTGACGGCTTCCTGTACGGCGGGAATACGGGTAGAGCCGCCCACCAGCAGGACTCTGCTCAAATCGGAGGCGGACAGACCCGCATCCTTCATGGCCTGACGGACAGGAACCATGGTGCGCTCCACCAGATCGGCGGTCAGCTCATTGAACTTGGCCCGGGTCAGGGTCACGTCCAGATGCTTGACACCGTTGATGCCGCCGGTGATATAGGGCAGGTTGATGTTGGTGGAGGTCACACCGGAGAGCTCAATCTTAGCCTTCTCGGCGGCTTCTTTCAGTCTCTGCATGGCGTCCCGCTCACCGGACAGGTCCATGCCTTCGGTCTTCTTGAACTCGGCAACCAGATAATCCACGATTCTCTGGTCGAAGTCGTCGCCGCCCAGGTGGGTATCACCGGCGGTAGCCAGAACCTCGATAACACCGTCACCGATATCCAGAATGGACACGTCGAAGGTGCCGCCGCCCAGATCATAGACCATAATCTTCTGCTCGGTCTCTTTATCCAGGCCGTAAGCCAGAGCCGCGGCGGTGGGCTCGTTGATGATGCGCTTGACTTCCAGGCCGGCAATCTTACCGGCGTCCTTGGTGGCCTGACGCTGAGCGTCGGAGAAGTAAGCGGGGACGGTGATGACTGCCTCGGTAACGGGCTGACCCAGATACGCCTCGGCATCGGCCTTCAGCTTCTGCAGGATCATGGCAGAAATTTCCTGCGGGGTATAGGCCTTATCGTCAATGGTCACCTTATAGCTGGAGCCCATATGACGCTTGATGGAAGATACGGTGCGGCCGGCATTGGTCACGGCCTGACGCTTGGCCATCTGACCGACCATACGCTCGCCGGTCTTGGCGAATGCCACAACCGAGGGGGTGGTTCTGCCGCCCTCAGCGTTGGCGATGACAACAGGCTCGCCGCCTTCGAGGACAGCGACGCAGGAATTGGTTGTACCCAGATCGATACCAATAATCTTAGACATAATATTTTCCTCCAGTTTCCATGGTTAAAATTTACAAAATGAATCAGTTGGCCACCTGGACCATAGCGAAGCGGATGACCTTCTTACCCAGCTTTGCGCCCCGCTGGAATACCTGAGAGATGGTATTCTCGCCCAGGGTCTCGTCATCCACATGCATGACAGCGTTATGATAGTTGGGGTCAAACGCTTCACCCCGCTCCCCGAAGACGGTAACGCCCAGGGATTCAAAAATCTTCATGGTCTCGGCCATGGTCAGTTCAACGCCCTTCTTATAGGCCGCGTCTTCCGTGGGCTGTTGCAGGGCTCTTTCCAGATTGTCATAGATGGGCAGCAACTTGGCCACGGCATCAGCCCTGCCATTTTGGTAGCTGGCATCCTTCTCTTTCTGAGAGCGCTTACGGAAGTTATCATACTCCGCCGCCAGCCGCAGGTGGGCATCGCGCTCCTCAGTCAGCTTATCGGTCAATGCTTTGACCTCATCCTCCAGTTGGGATTTCTTGCCCTTGGTCTTTTTGGGTTCTTTCTTGGGGGCAGTTTCGGTTTCCGCAGGTTCTGCCGTCTCAATCTCAGGTGTCCCGGCAGTCTCCTGTTGGGTTTTGACGTCTTTATCTTCCATGGCTTACGCCTCCTGTTTTGGTTCTTCTATGGGTTCAGTCCCCTGAGGGAGCTGTTTCTTGGCGGCAGATTCCGGCTGAGCGAACATTTTGGACAGGTTCTCAGCGAAGTAACTGAGTCTTGCCGTGACCTTGGCATAGTCCATTCGGGTGGGGCCGACCACACCAATGAGTCCGTGCATTCCCTCGCCAATGTCAAATTTGGTCATGACGACGGAAGTATCTCTCAGTTCCTGCGCCACATTTTCCGGGCCAACCAGAATCTGGGTGGTGCCGCCGCCCATGACTGCGGGAAGGCCGGAGATGGTCTCCTCATCCAGGGTACTGAGGACTTCTTCTGCCTTGTCAATGTCCCGGTACTCCGGATGGCGGAGCAGTCTGGCCTGACCCCGGAGGGCAACCTCTGTACTGTGGGCATTTTTCAATACCTCAAGGGTGAAGTCCACAATCACCGGCACTAAGGATGCCGCCGCCCCGGCATTGCGGGTGACGCGCTCCATGAGCTCGGTGGTGAAGTTGTCTGCGGTGATACCGGTCATGCCGGCATTGAGCACTGCGTTCAGAAGCCGCAGGTCTGTCTCGGAGACATTGATGGGAAGTTTAATCAGTTTATTCTTTACGGTATCGGAGTCGGTCATAACCACCAGAATAAAGCTCCCTGCCTCAGCCATAATGGTTTCAAACCGCTTGACCGTACTGCCGCCGGAGCGGGCGGCGACGGTATACGCCGGAAGGTCGGTGGCCTGAGAGACCAGCTTTGCCACCTTATCCAGCACCCGGTCAAACTCCTGCATCTTCAGCTCCATGGCGTTTTTCAGGTCCTGTGTTTCATCCACCGTCAGCTTATAGCCCTGCATCAGCTCATCGATATATAGACGATAGCCAAGGGGGGAGGGAATTCTCCCGGCGGAGGTGTGTGGCTGTTCCAGATATCCCATGGCGGTCAGGTCTGCCATTTCATTGCGGATGGTGGCGGAGGAATAATTCATCTCCGGCAACTCCGCAATGGCCTTCGACCCCACAGGCTCTGCGGTGCTGACATACAGCTCCACAATACACTGCAGTACCTTTTTCTTTCTGGGGGTGAGCTCCATGGTTCTGACCTCCTTTCCGGTTTAGCACTCGTTTCTCCTGAGTGCTAAACATAATATACACTGCCGACCGCCCATTGTCAAGGGGAGACTTGTGAATTTTTTATGAAAATCCAGACAAAACCCGGCATATGCCACAAAAATCCGCTTCTCTGCGGCAAAACCCGCCCGCTTCCCCCGCTGGCAGACACAAGACAATACTGCCAGAACCCACCCCGGCGGAACGCTGCCGGATACAGAATAAATTGATACTTCCGGCAGGTTGGGGGGTGCGCAGGCCGCCTGCGGGGATTCTCTCCCCTTTGTCGGGAATTTCTCCGGAAAACCCAAAAAAATTGAAAATTTTCCTTGACTTTGGAGAAGAAATCCGGTATACTTGGTAAGCCTGCGAATTTGTGCAGGCCCTTGCCGCCGTAGCCGCGGCGGCCAAAAGTCCAAAAGGAGGTGCAAAAACATGGCTAAGATTTCCGCGAAGTACAAGGTGATCTATATCCTCGATCCCGCTCAGGGTGAAGAGGGCATCGCCGCTCTTGTGGAGAAGTTCAAGGCAATGGTGGAAGCGGAGGGTACTGTCGTTTCTCTTGACGAGCTGGGCAAGCGTCGCCTGGCTTACCCCATCAACGATCTGCCTGAGGGTTATTACGTTCGCATGATTTGCGAGTGCAAGCCCCAGCTGCCCGCTGAGCTGGACCGCGTCCTCAACATTACCGAGGGTGTGCTCCGCCACATCATCACTGACGAAGAGTAAGGAGGCCCAACCATGCTGAACCATATTGTTCTCATGGGTCGCCTTACCCGTGATCCAGAGCTCCGCCGAACCGGCAGCGGTCTTCCCGTTGCTTCCTTCACTCTGGCTGTTGACCGGGATTTTTCCTCCAACAAAGAAACCGGACAGAAGGAAACTGATTTCATTGACATCGTCGCCTGGCGCAGTACTGCCGAGTTCGTCTCCAAGTACTTCAGCAAGGGTCGCATGGCAGTAGTCTCTGGCAGACTCCAGATCCGAACCTGGAACGACAAAGAAGGTAATAAGCGTTACAACGCCGAGGTCGTGGCAGATAATGTTTACTTCGGTGACAGCAAGCGTGACGGCGAGAGCAGCTATCATGCCGGTGGTTATGGTGCTCCGGCACCCAATGCCGGCGGCTATGCCGCTCCCGGTGGTTACGGTGCGCCCGCCGCCCCCGGTGGTTACGGCGCTCCTGCCGGTTACGGCGCCCCTGCCGCTCCCGGCTACAACCCCGCCCCCATCTACCCCGCTCCCGCCACTCCTCCCGTATCCGATTTCGCGATGCTGGAAGATGATGACGCCCAGCTTCCGTTCTGATTGTTCCAACTACCTTGAATTATCCTGTTAAGAGTATTGATGAAGGAGGATTACCATGGCTAACGATCGCGTCCGTCCCCGCAAGCGCAAGAAGGTTTGTCAGTTCTGCGTGGACAAGATGACTCACATCGATTACGAAGATACCGCTAAGCTCCGCCGTTACCTGTCCGAGCGTGGCAAGATTCTGCCCCGCCGTACCACCGGTACCTGCGCCGCCCATCAGCGCCAGCTGACCGTCGCCATCAAGCGCGCCCGTCAGATCGCCCTGCTGCCTTATGTGGCTGACTGATCATATGTGATTTCCCCGGGACCGTCTTTGCGGATGGTCCCGGTTTTTCTTTTGCCCATTTTTTCCTGAAATATCCGGACTTTCTCCTTTTTTCTCAGCTTTTATCCAATTTTCTGTTGCCTTTTTTCCAAAAACGTGATATAGTTATCCCATTGCGTCTGACCCGCCCCAAAATCCGCCCGGTCAGTGCGTCATTGTCGTCCCATTTTGAAAAATTCTTATGGGATTCCCGTTTTTAAGTTGATTTTCGGAACATCTTCCCGTACAATAGTCCCCGAGCAATCCATTTCTCACTGGAGGCCAAGCCATGGTGAACATTGTCCTTGTAGAGCCGGAGATTCCCGCCAATACCGGCAATATCGCCCGCACCTGCGCCGCCACCGGGTCGCGTCTGCACCTCATCCGTCCCCTGGGATTTGACATCTCAGAGAAGGCCGTCCGGCGGGCAGGACTGGATTACTGGCATTTGGTGGACCTTCATGTATATGATAACTTAGAGGACTTCTTCCGGCAGAACCGGCCGGCACAGATGTGGTGCCTGTCCACCAAAGCGCCCCGCCGGTATGATGAGGTCGCTTATGAAGACAATTGCTACCTGTTCTTCGGCAAAGAGACCAGGGGCCTGCCTGAGGACTTTTTGGAAGCCCACCGGCAGTGCTGTGTCCGCATTCCTATGCTGTCTGCCGCCCGGAGTCTGAATCTCAGCAACTCCGTGGCCATTGCGGTCTATGAAGTCCTCCGGCAGCGGGATTTCCCCGGTCTGCTGGAATGCGGCAAAATGAAGGACCATCACCTGGGTCAGCCCGGTACAGATTAACCTGCCCCAACTTTGTACTTTCCATCCGCAAAAACGGATGTTGCAATATCATTTCAGGAGGAATAACCATGAATTACAACAAAAAGTCCATCCTTGATATCGATGTCTCCGGCAAGCGTGTGCTCTGCCGCTGCGACTTCAACGTCCCCACCAAGGCCGGTCAGATCACCTCTGACAAGCGTATCGTTGCCGCCCTGCCCACCATCGAATATCTGCTGAACCATGGCGCCAAGCTGATTCTCTGCTCCCACATGGGCAAGCCCAAGGGAGAATGGAAGCCCGAGCTGAGCCTGAAGATCGTTGCCGAGCGGTTGAGTCAGCTTCTGGGCAAGGAAGTCATCATGGCCTCTGACGTGGTCGGTGAAGATGCCATGGCCAAGGCCGCCGCACTGAAAGAGGGCGAGGTCATGCTGCTGGAGAATGTCCGCTACATGAAGGGCGAGACCAAGAATGACCCCGAGCTGAGCCGCCAGTTTGCTTCCATGGCTGAGATTTTCGTCAACGATGCCTTCGGTACTGCCCACCGGGCCCATTCCTCCACCGCCGGCGTGGCTGAGTATCTGCCCGCCGTCTCCGGTCTGCTGGTGCAGAAGGAGGTTGGCATCATGGGTAAGGCTCTGGCCGACCCCGAGCGCCCCTTCGTGGCCATTCTGGGCGGCGCCAAAGTCTCTGACAAGCTCAATGTCATCAATAACCTGCTGGAGAAGGTGGATACCCTGATTATCGGCGGCGGTATGGCCTTCACCTTCCAGGCCGCTCTGGGTCACAACGTGGGCAACTCCCTGCTGGACGAGAGCAAGATCGACTACTGCAAGGAAATGATGGCCAAGGCCGAGCAGCGGGGCGTGAAGCTGCTGCTGCCCACCGATGTGGTGGTGGTCGATCACTTCCCCTCCCCCATCGACGCTCCCGTTGAGGTCATGACCGTCTCTGCCGATGCCATCCCCGAAGACAAAGAGGGCGTGGACATTGGCGAAAAGACCAGGGCCATCTTCGCTCAGGCCGTGAAGGATGCCAAGACCGTGGTCTGGAATGGCCCCATGGGTGTCTTTGAGAATCCCACTCTGGCCAAGGGTACCATCGCCATGGCTCAGGCTCTGGCCGATGCCGACGCCGTGACCATCGTCGGCGGTGGTGACAGTGCCGCTGCCTGCGAGCAGTTGGGCTTTGCTCAGGAAATCACCCACATTTCCACCGGTGGCGGTGCTTCTCTGGAATTCCTGGAGGGTCTGGAGCTGCCCGGCATCGCCTGCCTGCAGGACCGGTAAGCAACTGCATATGGCATTTCTCCCCAATTCGGGGGAAGTGCCGAAACATCAATCGTTAATTGGAGGCAAAAAATGAACAGAAAGTACCGCAAGACCATTATCGCCGGTAACTGGAAAATGAACAAGACTCCCACCGAGACCAAAGAGTTCATGAACACCTTTAAGACCATGCTCCCCAAGGGGCGCTGGTGCGATGTGGTCTTCTGCGTCCCTGCCATCTGCATCCCCGCCGCCGTCAGAGCCATGCGGGAGACCCGGGTGGGCATTGGCGGCGAAAACATGAACGCCAACCCCTCCGGCGCGTATACCGGCGAGATTTCCGCCAATATGCTTCTGGATGCCGGTTGCAAATACGTCATCATCGGCCACTCTGAGCGCAGAGCCATGGGCGAGACGGATGAAGATGTCAACGCCAAGGTAATCGCCGCGCTGGATGCCGGCTTGACCCCCATCATGTGCTGTGGCGAGTCTCTGGAGCAGCGAGAGGCCGGCATTACCGAAGAATGGATCGCCATGCAGATTAAGACCGGTCTGCGGAATATCCCCGAGGACAAAATCCGCAAGGTGGTCATCGCCTATGAACCCATCTGGGCCATTGGCACCGGCCGCACCGCTACCCCCCAGCAGGCAGAAGAAGTCTGCGAGAGTATCCGCAGCATTATCCGCAAGCTCTACAGTTCCAAGAATGCCCGGGCCATCTCCATTCTCTATGGTGGCTCCATGAACGAGAAGAACGCCTATGAACTTCTGGCTCAGCCGGATATTGACGGCGGTCTGATTGGCGGCGCCTCTCTGGTGCCGGAGAAGTTTGTGCAGATTATCGACGCGGCAAATCAGCCCACGGTGTAATCTGTCGCTGTCTGACCTTTTTACAAATCCCGCTGACCTTCTTTTGGGAGGGGTCAGCGGGATTCTTTTCCTGAATAATGACGCAACTCCACCTGCAGGGGTGGAGCTGGTTAAAAGAGTAAGTAAAAGTAGTGTGATTATCCGTTGTTTGCAAGCTGATTTTTGCACCAAGCAAATAATGTTTCAGACATTTTGATAAAATCAACCTTGCCACCACTTTTGAGATATACAAAAGTATCTACAA
>SVLX01000051.1 GCA_015067725.1 Oscillospiraceae bacterium
TGGCGACCCGGAACGGACTCGAACCGTCGACCTCCAGCGTGACAGGCTGGCGTGCTAACCGACTGCACCACCGGGCCAAATTTTGGTGGGAACAACAGGGCTCGAACCTGTGACCCCATGCTTGTAAGGCATGTGCTCTCCCAGCTGAGCTATGCTCCCGCATCAACTGAGCTTCAGCAGTTCGGTATTTCGCACCGCACATCTCAGCGACGGGTATTATTATACACACCAGGGGGCATTTTGTCAAGCACTTTTTTCAAATTTTTTCACAAAATTTTTAGAGGCTTAAAAAGGGAGTTTTACCTCCCTTTTCGGCATAAAATCAAAGTTTTTTCAACAGTTCGCCAATTTCCTCCGGCGTGAAGCAATAATCTTCGTCACAGAATTGGCAACCCACGTGGACACTCTCGCCCTCTTTTTCAATCTCCTCCAGCTCGTCTTTGCCGATGCTGATGAGGGCTCCTGTGACTCTTTCCCGACTGCAATAACACCGATATGTCACCGGTGTAGTCTCCAGGAATTCAATCTCCATCTCGCCGCAGACCGCCGTGAGAATCTCCTCCGGGGTCATGCCCTGATCCAGCATGGCGGTGACTGTGCCGGCTTTGCGGATTCCTTCCTCCAGCTTGTCAATGATGCTCTCAGGCGCACCAGGCAGGAGCTGTACCAGGTAGCCACCGGCAACCCGCACACTCTGATCCCGCTCCACCAGCACACCCAGGGCGCAGGCGGTGGGTGTCTGCTCACTTTGGGCAAAGTAGGCCGTCACATCCTCGGCAATCTCGCCGGAGACCAACTGCACACTGCCCACATAGGGCTCTTTCATCTGCAAATCCCGAATCAGGGTCAGCATACCATCCGTACCCACGGCGGCGCCCACGTCCAGCTTACCGGCGTACTTTTCCAGCAATGCGATATCCGGATTCTGCACATATCCCCGAACATTGCCCACCGCATCGGACACACACAGCACTGAACCCAAAGGACCGCCGCCACGAATCTGCAATGTAACAGAACCATTGTCCACCTTCTGCATATTGCCGATGATGGAGACGGCAGAAAGGGCTCTTCCCAGTGCGGCGGTGGCGGTGGCAGTGGTCTTATGAATCTGCGCCGCCCTTGTCACGATCCCGGTGGAGCGTATGGCAGCCATTTTGACAAAGCCGTCTGTGGTCATGGCTCTTACAATATAATCTTGCATAGTTATTTCTCCTTGATGGCCAGGAAGTAGATGCGCTGCTCCCCTTCTTTGGGCGGCTCTGCCCGCAGGTCGCCAAACTGCTCTATCCGTGTAAATCCGGCATCAAGCAGGTACTCCGTCAGCTCCGCCGGGGTATAGGCATACTCCTGATGTTCTTCCTGGCTTCTTTCCCAGTGTCTGCCCCGGCGCTGAAAGATGTCCATGCCATAGGTGCAGATTCTGGTGTTTTCGTCAAATTCACTTCTCCAGACACAAAATACATCGTCATCTTCGTCCAGAAAGATTTCCCCATCCATCGCCCGCAACTTCTCCGGGGTGTTGATATCAAAGAGGAATGCCCCACCGGCTGTCAGCGCGGCATACACCCGACGAAATGTCTCCTGACAGTCCTGAGGGTTCGTCAGATAATTGATGCTGTCCAGGCCGCTGAAGACCCAATCCACCTTATGCGGCAGTCGCAGTCTCTGCATCCGCTGACGCACAAAAAATGGGCGGTTGTCCGAGAGCGCCATAGCCTTCTCACTGGCCATGGTCAGCATTTCTTCAGACATATCCACCCCGATTACCTGATATCCCGCCTGTGCCAGGAGGATGGACATAGCGCCCGTACCACAAGCCAGGTCGAGAACAGACCGGGGCGAAATGCCCCGGTCTGTCAGTAGGTTCTGTGCAAAAGACGCGATGCGCGGATATGGGACATCATTGGTCAGCCGGTCATAGGAGGCTGCCAGAGTCTCATATGCAATCATGCCTCTTCGTCGTCCCCCATGCGCTCCATGACCATCCGATAGCCATCGGTGCCATAGTTCAGAGAACGGTTAACACGGCTGATGGTAGCACTGCTGGCGCCGGTCAGTTCCAGGATCTTGTTGTAGATCATGCCCTGATTCAGCAGGCGGGCAACCTCAAAGCGCTGCTCCATGGCGTTGATCTCAGGAACGGTGCAGAGGTCCATCAGGAAGTTGTAGCATTCCTCGGGGGTCTTCAGAGCCAGGAAGGCGCGGTACAGGGGGCTGGCGGGATTAGCTTTTCTATTACGGCTATTCATAATAAAACATCCTCTCAAGTAGTATTTTTGTAGTTGTGTGCTGCCGGGCAATTACATTATATACGAAACCGACACGGAAGTAAAGTACTATTTGTAAATTTTTTCAAAAAATTTGCACTTTTTTTGAAAATTGTTCACACTTTTACCGTTTCAACCTTAATCGCGCCTCATGTTTTGCCCATCAGCATCCATAAAAACCCATTATCCCCGGGGTCACCGGGGATAAAAAGGGGTTTGTCATCAGCGGTTGAAAATCTTAAAGATCTCGTCGATATCGTCCACATCCTCGCTGGGGGCGGCAGTCTTGCTACGCTCACCGGCGGCGGTGAAGGGGCCCTTGGCGGCGGGCTTCTCAGTGGCGGGAGTTTCGGGTTCTCTCTTTTCGTCAAAGCCGGTGGCAATGACGGTGACCCGCATCTCGTCCTGGAAATCCTCGGAATAGGTTGCGCCGAAAATGATGTTGGCATCGGGGCTGGCAGCCTCCTGCACGATGCTGGCGGCAGTCTCCACGTCATCCAGAGTCAGCTCAGGAGAGCCGGTGACATTGACCAGCACGCCGGTAGCACCATTGATGGAAGTCTCCAGCAGGGGGCTGGCGACAGCGGTCATAGCGGCCTGCTCTGCCTTCTCCTTACCGGAGGAAACACCCACACCCATATGGGCACGGCCCGCTTCCTTCATGATGGCGGAAACGTCGGCAAAGTCCAGGTTAATAATGACCCGCTCGGAGTAGCCCACCAGCTCAGAGATGGAGGTCACAGCCTGCTTCAGCACGTCGTCAGCGATACCGAATGCATTGGCGAAGGTAATCTTCTGGTCGGTGACGTACTTCAGACGGTCATTGGGGATAATGATCAGAGAATCCACCTTCTCCGCCAGGGCTGCAATACCTGCCTCAGCCTGGCGCATACGGTTTGCGCCCTCAAACTTAAAGGGCTTGGTCACAACACCAACCGTGAGCACACCAGCCTCGCGGGCCAGGTCGGCCACGATGGGAGCAGCGCCGGTGCCGGTGCCGCCGCCCATACCGGCGGTGATGAAAACCATGTCTGTGCCCTCCAGGATCTTGGAGATAGCAGCTCTGCTCTCCTCGGCAGACTTACGACCGATATCTGGCTTGGAGCCGGCACCCATGCCACCGGTGAGCTTCTCGCCAATCTGCACCTTAATGGGGCAGCGGGACTTATTCAGGTCTTGCTTGTCCGTATTGACGACGATGAAATCAACACCGGACACACCGGCTTCAATCATGCGGTTAACAACATTGTTGCCGGCGCCGCCAACGCCGATGACTTTGATATTTACGACTCTTTCGGGATAAACTTCGGGAACAGTAGTAGCCATAATTGCTCTCCTCCTATGTATTTTTCGTATCACGCCGCAGGCGGCGGGAATAAAGCAAATTTATACCTTTTTATTGTATCGTGAATCCTTCGATTGGTCAATAGAAAATCTGACTTTTTCCTCAATTTTTTCCGGGTTTTTCGCTTTACCAGGGGGTAAAGATCCCCTTTCCCTCCTGTCGGAAAGACAAATCCAGCACACCGCCCCGGTATCCTTCGTCCACCAGTTTCTCAATGGCCTGCACCATATACCTGACCTTGTAACCCAAATCCGTCGGGCCGCTGAGGAGCACCTGGAAATCATCGCCATAGTGTACCTGCAGGTCATAAAGGCTGGTCACGTTCACCACGGTAATGTCCCCACTGCGGTCATTTGCCGCAATCGCAGCCATAATCTGCAATGCCGCATCCGCCCGCTCCTGCGGTGTACCCAGGACACTTGCGCCGGTATTCTCATCTCCGGCCGGTTCCGTCTGACCGGTGGTTTCCGTTTCTCCGGTGCTCTCCGTTTCGCCGGTGTTTTCCGTTTCTCCGGTGGTTTTCGTTTCTTCGGTTGCCTCTTTTTCTTCGGTGGGTTCAGTGGCCTCCGGGAGCTTATCTTCCTGTTCAACAGCCAGTTGCTGACCCACAGCCGCTCCACGGGCTTCAATGCCTACAATCCGGATTCTGCCGCTGAGCCCGGCTTCATCGGTCTTCTGCAAGAGCTTTCCGGTGCTGTCCATGAGCCACCACTGCCCGGTGGTATCCTGAATGGCATAGGCAGCGGACAGCTCAACAATGTCAATATTAACCGTATCCGGCAATTTTATACCAATTTGTACGTCACCCACATAAGGAAGCTCCGCCAAAATTCTGCCCGCCGCACTGGGTCTGCCAAAAGTCAGCAGATTCTCCCCTTCTTCGATTCCGGAGGCGGCAATAATCTCCTGTACCGTGTACCGCTCATTGCCGGTGACTTGAATCTTCCCCACCTTGAAGAAGATGGTCATGCCCAGTGTCAGTGCCAGCACCACCGCCAGCGCCGTCACCAGTTTGATGACCAGTTTCCGCCGGGACAGGGGCTTTGCCGGGGCTCTCTGGGTCTGCTGGCGGAGTTTTTCCCAGCGGTCGGTTTTCCGCTTTTGTTTGCGCCGCTTGACCTGTTGCTCCTTCCGCTTCTCCTGCCGGGCCTTTTGCTGGCGGTATTGCTGGCTGGCCTGCATTCTGGCCTCTCTGCGCTGGCGAATGGCCTCCAGTTCCTCCGGGGTCATTGGTCTTTCGTCCACCGCATAGTTCTGGCGCCGCTGACTGGGTCGGGTCTGCCCCGGGGTTCTGCGTTTTCTTGGGGGTTCATCCCGTCCCCTCTGCCGGGGTCTTGCGGAGCGTGGCTCCCGTTGATCCCTGTTCATGGTGTTTTCCTCCCTGGCTGAGTACTGCCGGTTCGTCTTGTTGTTCCCAAATCTCCGCTCCCAGTTGGCGGAGTTTGCCGGTCATGTCGCCATAACCTCTGCGGATGTGACGCAAGCCGAAAATCCGGCTCTGCCCATGACCCGCCAGCGCCGCGACCACCATAGCCGCACCGCCACGCAGGTCTGTGGACTCCATATCCGCACCATATGTCTTTGCCACACCGGTCACCACCGCCACAGAAGATGCTGTGGTAATGTCCGCACCCATGGATTTCAGGGCGGGGACATGGCGGTATCGCTGGGAAAAGACCGTCTCTTCAAAAACCGTTATGCCCCGGCTCTGCAAAAACGAAGCCATCACGGGTGCTTGCGCATCGGTGGGGAATCCGGGATAAGGTGCGGTACGAATGACACCCGCCCCCTTAAGTCGCTCCGGGGCATCCAGTGCCACGCCATTTTGCGTTTCCCGAATCCGGCATCCGGCAATCCGGTATACCGAAAGCACCGGGCTGAGCCATTCCGGGCGAATCCCCCGGAGGGACACCGACCCGCCGGTTGCCGCCACAGCGGAAAGCCAGGTTGCGGCCTCTGCCCGGTCTGCCATGACGGTGTATGTGCCGCCGTGGAGTTTCCCGGGCATAATCCGGAGTGTTCCGGTATCCTTTCCGTCAATTTCTGCGCCGCAGGTTCTGAGAAAACCAATCAGGTCACCGATTTCCGGCTCTCTGGCGGCATTGCAGATGATCGTGGGTGAGTCCCCACCCAGAGCGGCCAGAATCAGATTCTCCGTCGCCCCCACACTGGGATAAGGCAGGACAACTGTCCCCCCTTTTAGTTTACCACAACAAGTCAAGTGGTCTTCTTCCCACTTAATTTCCGCACCCAGCGTATGCAATCCTTTGAGGTGCAGGTCAATGGGTCTTTCTCCCAATTGACAGCCGCCAGGGCGGTAGAGGCTGCAACTTCCGGTTCTGGCCAGCAGTGGGCCCAAAAAGAGGATGGATGAACGCATGGTCGCCATGGCGGTTTTGCTGATGTGGTTATCCCGAATGGATGAGGCATCCACATAAACGGTATCCCCCACACACCGGGTTTTACCGCCCAGTTGGGTCAGAATCTCCAGCGCCGCATCCACATCCGTAAGCTGGGGACAGCCATGAATCACGCACTCCTCCCGGCACAGCACGCTCGCCGCCAAAATGGGCAGTACGCTGTTCTTTGCCCCGGAGACCCACAGCTCACCTTGCAGCGGTCTTCCTCCTGTAACGGATATGTATTCCACCGGCAACCCCCCGCATCAAAATGGTTTTGCCCATCCTATGCCGGAATGTGCTCTGGGGTGCAGACTCCGCCGCTTTTCGCCTTGGAAAAAGGGATATCGTTGGTTGAGTTAAGTTTTTTTGGTACTTCTGCCCAGTTCCAGAACCTTGTCACAGATACGCTGTGCCGAGTCCACCACCGCCATATCCAGCAGAGCTCTGCGCATGGCTCTGCAACGGGCAGGACTCTCCAACAGCTTGCCGGTCTCGTCAAACAGTCTCTGGGCGGTGCAGTCCTTTTCCAGTATGACCTGCGCCGCGCCTCTGTCCTGCAGAATCCGGGCGTTCTTTTCCTGGTGATTATCCGCCACATTGGGAGAGGGCACAACGATACAAGGTGTCCCGGAGGCGGCAATCTCATTGAGGGTGGATGCACCCGCCCGGCAGATGATCACATCCGCCGCCGCCATGACCGTGGGCATATCATAGATATACTCTTTCATGGTGATTGACGGGCATTGTGTCAGGTCAACGCCTTTGTCTTCCACATACTGGGGCATCCAGCTCCAGCCATAAGCGCCTGTGCCATGGATATGTTGCCAGGGAAAACCGGCATCTTGCTCCAACCGGAACAACTCCGCCGTCACTTTGTTCATCTCCCGGGCACCCAGCGAGCCCCAGACAGAGACAATGACCGGCCGCTCATCCAGCCCCAGCTTTTGGCGCGCTTCTTCTTTTCTGGTGTAGATAAACTCCTGCCGGACAGGCATACCCACCACCTCCACCCGCTCCGGGTGCTTGTAGTGGTCCCTGCTCTCCCCGAAGGAGACCAGAATTGTGTCTGCCCGGTCAGCCACCATTTTGGTGGTCAGTCCGGGGACGGCGTTACTTTCATGGACACAGGTGGGAATTCCCATGGATGTGCCCATTTTGAGAATCGGGAAGCTGGCGTATCCGCCGGTACCCACAATGACATCGGGCCTAAACTTCCGAATCAGTTTCTTTGCCCGGACAAGGGCAACCGCCGTATGCACCGCACTGTTGATGTTATGCCAAATTCCGGCGGGGGTCAGTTTCCGGGAAAAACTCCTGGGGTCCAGTGTCTCCAGCATAAAGCCTGCCTTTTGGACAAGGTCGCACTCCATGCCGCCGTCGCCGCCCACAAAGAGGATACGGCTATCCGGGCAACGCTCCCGGAGGATATTGGCCACGGCAATGGCCGGGTTAATGTGCCCGCCGGTGCCGCCACAGGTAAAAATCACATTCAAGGGGCTTACTCCTCCTATTTTTGGGTACTGGAGCTCCATCTGGAGATACTCAGAATAATGCCCACCTCACCGAAGGTCATCAGCAGGTTGGTGCCGCCGTAAGAGAAAAAGGGCAGACCTACGCCGGTGGAGGGCAGAAGATTACAGACAACGGCAATGTTCAGTACCACCTGCACCATCAGCAATGTGGTAATGCCCATAGCCAGCATAGAGGAAAACCGGTCGGCGGCGTGCATGGCAATCCAGTAGCCCCGAATCACCAGCAGGGCAAAGAGAATGATAATGCCCAGCGCACCGACAAAGCCCAGTTCCTCACAAACGATGGCAAAAATATAGTCATTATACTCAAAGGGAAGATAGAGATACTTCTGCCGGCTCATGCCAAAACCCAAACCAAAGAGTCCGCCGGAGCCAATGGCATACTGGGACTGAATGACCTGATAGCCCTCATCCAGAGCGTGTTCTTCCGGGTGAAGCCAGGCAGTTATTCGGTCACCGGCATAGCCCATGAGATTCACATACAACAGGAAGAAGATAATCGCCAGAGCAAAGGCGGCGAAAATCCACCGCTTCCGGACACCGCCCACAAACATCATCACCACACTGACCAGGCCAATGAGCATGATGGCCGAAAGGTGCTTCTCCAGCGCGATCAGTCCCAGAATCACCAGAAGCATACCGCCCACCCGCAACACACCATAGCGCCAGTCGGCCATTTTCTCCTGATACCGGGTGGACATGGCGGCAATCATACAGATTACGGCGAATTTGGCAATCTCCGATGGCTGGAACTGCTGACCGGCAATCTTAATCCATCGCTTTGCGCCGCCGGCACTCTCGCCAATGAGCAAGACGCCAATGAGCAGAATCATCGTCACAATATACACCAGCTTCGCCGAGCGCAGGCACACATAAGCCGCATTGAATCGGCTGATCAAGAACATTGCCCCTATCCCCAGCACCGCCACACCGGCTTGCCGGATGAAATAGTGCATAGGGCCATTGTCCTCATAAATCGCCCGGACATAGCTTGCGGAGAACATCATAATCAGTCCGATGGCAGTCAAAAGCAGAACCAGCGCCAGAAAAGGCACATCGATCATACCCCGGTCATCGGGCCTTTTCCTGTTGCCGGACTGCCCGGTCAGTTCTTCCTGACGCATAAGTATGATCCTCCTTTCCGGGAACGGCGAAGGCGTTTAGAACCTGCCCTGAATGCCCAGCCAGGCCAAGACGCACATCACCACGGTCACAGAGACGAAGACCGCAAAGACCTTCTTCTCCGACCAGCCGCACTTCTCAAAATGATGGTGGATGGGGGTCATTTTGAAGATGCGCTTGCCGTGGGTCAGCTTAAAGTAGCCCACCTGAAGAATCACGGACAGCGTCTCCGTCAGATAAATGAGGCCCACCAAAATCAAAATCAGGGGCATATCCAGTGCAAAAGCCATGCCGCAGACCACACCGCCCAGGAACATCGAGCCGGTATCGCCCATAAAAACCTTTGCCGGATAGAAATTGTACCGCAGGAAGGCGCACAGACCACCCACCAGAGCGGCGGGCAGTAGCGCCAGATTATACCGCTTCATCATGAATGCGGCAATGGTGAAGAACACCATAACAGGAATGGTCACACCGGAGGACAGACCGTCCAGACCGTCGGTGAGATTCACCGCGTTGACACAGCCCACCATGACAAACACGGCGAAAACCATATAGACCACAGGGTTGACCTTCAGGCTGACGTCCACAAATGGAATGTACAGGTCACAGGTCATGAGACCATTGCGGTACAGCACATACAAAAACAGCAGCGATACCGCCATCTGCAGCAGTGCCTTCTGTATGGCGGTCAGGCCCAGATTCCGGTGGAGCTTAACCTTAAAGAAGTCATCCAAAAAGCCAATGACACCGAACGCCAGCGCCAGCACCAGCACAAACAGCGCAGAGTAGTCACCCTGACGCATATACCGGATACCAAAAACCAGACAAAGCAGGCTGACACCAATAAAACTCAGTCCGCCCATGGTGGGTGTACCGGCTTTGCTCTTGTGCTGAGTAACTTCCTCCCGGATTTCCTGACCGGCTTTCATCCGGCGAAGAACGGGAATCAAAACCTGACACAGAAACAGACCCAGTGCAAACGAGCAAAGAATCAACAGAACCAATGTGACCAAATTCGAGTTCAGCATAAATGCTCCTCCGTCTCTTTATTTCTCTTGAGAAAACAGTTCCAATACTCTCTCCATTCTCATGCCCCGGCTGCCTTTGATGAGGATGGTGTCCCCTGCCTTCGCCCGGGTGCGCAACAGCTCCGCCAACTCCGGTATGGTGTTGCAGGCAATGGCTCTGTCGGGGCGCATTCCACCGGTGATGGCTCCGCTGACCACCCGCCCGGCATTGTTGCCCAGAGCCAGAATCAAATCGCTTTTGGTGGCGGCAATCCGACCGACCCGGTAGTGCTGCGCCAGTGTGCTTGTGCCCAATTCCAGCATATCGCCCAACACGGCAATTCTGCGTCCGGAGTAGCCCCCCAGAACACCCAGCGCCGCATCCATGGACTCAGGGCCGGCATTATAGCAATCCTTGATGATGGTACAGCCCCGAATCTTCAGGATTTCCTGTCGCCCCTCCATGGATCTGAAGTGCTCCAGCGCGTGGGCAATATCCTCGCCGGGGACATCCATGAGACACCCCACCGTCACCGCCGCCAAAGCATCCGACGCAATATGACGACCCTCCAGAGGCACTTTCACCGGAAAACTCTGCCCCATGGCACTGACCTCCATGGCACATCTGCCGGGGGCCTGGGTGTAGTTTGAGCCCAAAACCTGAGCCTCCCGCCGTTCTAAGCCGAAGTAGACGGCTCTGCCTGCCAGAAGCTCCCGCTGACCCCAAAGCCGGCTGTCATCGCCGTTTAAGACGATGGGGGAATCCGGTGCCATGCCCTCAAGAATCTCCATCTTGGCCTGCAGAATGCCCTCCTGCGAGCCCAGATGCTCAATGTGCATGGTGCCGATATTGGTAATCACCGCCAGTTGGGGCTGGGCAATATTCGTCAGGTAGCCAATCTCCCGAAAATGGTTCATGCCCATCTCCAGCACTGCCACCTCCACATCTTCCTCCATGCCCAAAATGGCCATCGGTAAGCCGATGTCGTTATTGTGGTTCACCGGGGTCTTGCCCACCCGGTATTTCTTCGCCAGTACCGCCGCCACCATCTCTTTGGTGGTACTCTTGCCCACAGAGCCGGTGATCCCGACCACCCGGAAGCCCAGCTTCAGCCGAAGTCCCCGGGCAATATCGCCCAGAGCAATGCGGGTATCCTCCACCACAATTGCCGGGATATTGTCTTCGCAATGGGTACAAAGCACAGCCGCCGCACCCCGCTCCATGGCCTGGGGGATAAAGTCATGGCCGTCTCTGACACCGGTCAGCGCAACAAAGAGCTGTCCCCGGGTCAGTTTCCGGGAGTCGTTGTTTGCACCGCAGAAGGTGACTTCCCGGTATTGCTCCGCCACACGGCCGCCGCACCATTGGGCAGCCTGCTGTAGTGTAATTGCACTCATGGCTTCATCTCCTCGCTTTTGTTTCTTTCTGCACACCACCGGGCGACCTCTTCCCGCTCGTCCAGATGGTACTTGATGCCGCAAATCTCCTGGTCGGTTTCGTGGCCCTTGCCCGCCAGAACAATGATGTCGTCCTTTTGCCCATGTTCCAGCGCATATTGGATGGCCTGGCGGCGGTTTTCAATGACCACATAGGGTGTCCGGCTGTTTTCCGCTCCGGCGACGATTTCCCTGAGGATCTGATGGGGATCTTCTGTCCGGGGATTATCGGAGGTAAAGACA
Source organism: Oscillospiraceae bacterium (assembly GCA_015067725.1). Lineage (GTDB taxonomy): Bacteria > Bacillota > Clostridia > Oscillospirales > Oscillospiraceae > Faecousia. The sequence goes on from SVLX01000051.1 coordinate 11,359, forward strand.
ACAAAGTCTGCCTCCTGTACGCCAATTGCACCCATGATGGGTCGCTTTGCCTTATCCCGGTCACCGCCACAGCCAAATACCGCCACGGTGCGTCCCTTGCAATAGCCCCTGACCGAACGCAGAACATTCTCCAGTCCGTCCGGGGTGTGGGCATAGTCGATGAGAACGGTAAAGTCCATACCCGGTGTGGGAACGACCTCTACCCTGCCCTTGACACCCTCCGTCTGCCGCAGAGCCTGCACCGCCTCATCCATAGGCAGATCCAGCGCCGCCGCCAGACCCAGTACCGTCATGGCATTATACGCCGTAAACAGGCCGGGAATACCAATCCAGACCTCATGTTCTCTGCCCCCATAGTTGAGGGTAAAGTCCACATGGTCAGAAGCCAGCCGGACAGACCCGGCATAGAGGTCAGCACCGGCATCCCGCTCCGAGCAGGTGATGGTTTTACAGGTTGCCGACTCCAGCATGGTGGGGCAGTAACTGTCGTCCAGATTGAACACGCCCACATCACAGCGGGAAAACAGTTTCGCCTTGGCTTCGGCATAGCGCTCCATGGTCTTGTGGAAATCCAGATGGTCTTCGGTCAGGTTGGTGAATGCCGCCGCCCGGAAATGCAGTCCGCCCACCCGCTCCAGCGTCAGAGCGTGGGAGGAGACCTCCATGACCACATAAGTGCAACCGGATGCCACCATTTCCGCCAGAAGTCCCTGAAGGTCAAAACTCTCCGGTGTGGTACGCTCCGTAGGGATTGCCCGGGAGCCAATCATATTCTGGATGGTGCCAATGAGTCCCACGGTCTTGCCGGTAACCTGCTCCAGCACGGATTTCAGGAGCAAGGTGGCAGAGGTCTTGCCATTGGTGCCGGTAATGCCCACCAGTGTCAGCTTATCGCCGGGATGGTCATACCAGTTCGCCCCCAACTGCGCCAGTGCGATTCTGGCATCGGGCACCTGAATGTAGGGCACATCCCCCTGCGGCACCCGCTCCGTAACCACGACCACCGCCCCACGGTCCATAGCCATGGGAATAAAGCGGTTTCCGTCGGCAGCAAGACCGGCAATTGCCACAAAGAGATTGCCGGGCTTTACGGTTCTGGAGTCATAGGCTACGCCGGTAATCTCCATCTCGGGGGCATTGCGGGAAACGATATCCATCCCCGCCAGCAATGCAGAGAGTTTCACTTCGGTCCACTCCTTTGTTCTTTGATATATGCCCGGCTAATCCTGGGCTGTCTGGTCGGTAAAGTCCACCCGGATGATGGTGCCCGGAACAACCAGAATTTCCGGAGCAATGTCCTGTCCGGTGGCGATGACATTGCGGCTGTCGGTATTTGCACCCTTGACCAGAATGTAAAGACCGGCTTCGGTGGCCACTTTGTTGGCCTGGCTGATGGTCATGCCGCTGAAATCGGGCACAGCCACCAAATCACTGGGCGCATCTTCGCCCATATAGAGAATCACTTGTGAAGTACCGGGTACACTGCTACCCGGGGCGGGAATTTGCCCGGTGACGGCCGTGCCACTGCCCACAGTGCGATAGCGCAGGCTCTCATCGGTCAGCAGTTTGGCGGCTTCCGTCTCCGAAAGTCCCATAAGGTCGGGCATGGTGACCTCAACGGTACTCATATCCACCTGAGAATAGTCCCGGGGTACGCCCATATACGGGAGAATGTCCTCCAGCACGCCACGCACCGTGGGGGCGGCCATAACGCCTCCGGAAATATAGATGCCCGTCTCTTTGGAGGGTGTATCCAGGGCCACCAGAACAATATATTCCGGGTCATCCATGGGTGCAATACCCACAAAGGATACAATCTTATCCTCAACCGCATTGCCCTCTGCGTCCACCTGGCCGGTTTTTTCCGCAGTGCCGGTTTTGCCGCCGATGGCATACCCGGCAATCCGGGCATTTTTGGCTGTACCTTCCTCCACCACAGAGAGAATCATCTGGCGCATGGTCTGGCTGGTCTGTTCGCTGATGACCTGCCGGATAACCGTGGGCTCGTTGCTTTCCACCACGTTTCCGCCGTCATCGAGAATCTCGCTGACCACATAGGGCTGCATCAAATATCCACCGTTGACCACTGCGGCAATGGCTCTGACCAACTGAATGGGGGTGACGGTAAAGGTCTGCCCGAAAGAGGAGGCAATGACTGCCGCATCATAGCCGGATGCGCCGGGAGTGGTGAAAATATCCTCATCAAAGAAGTAGCCGGAAGCCTCGCCGGAGAGTCCCACTCCGGTGGCCTCCATCAGTCCAAAGTCCCGGACATAAGTATAGAACGTCTCACCGCCCAGTTTCAGACCAATGTCCGCCAAAGCCAGATTGCAGGAATTCTGCAGAGCCTGGAAGGTCGTCTGACTGCCGTGTCCATTGTGTTGCCAGCAGTGCAGAGGCTTGGTGCGTCCGGCATACATTTTCTCACCGGCGCAGTAAAAGCTGTCCTGTGCGGTGGTCGTGCCTTCCTCCAATGCCGCCGCCATAGTGATGATTTTGAAGGTGGAACCGGGCTCATAGCCATCGGAAACCACCCGGTTTCGCCACTGAGCGAGCCGGGCGGACACCAGCGCGTCGGTATAGGCGGCTTTGGCATTGTCGTAAGCGGCAGTACCCTCCGGCTGAAGCTGATAGGTCAGTTTCATGGCATTGAGCATATTCCGGGTATCTTCGTCCAGAATTTCCAGATAGTTGTTGGGGTCATAGCTGCCCAAAGTGGCCATGGCCAGAATTTCTCCGGTCTTGGCATTCATCACCAGGCCAAATGCCCCATTTTGTACATCATATTTGCTTACTGCCTCCTCCATGTTCTTTTCCAGATAATACTGGATGGTGGTGTCAATGGTCAGCACCACACTGTTTCCGTCGGAGGCTTCATAGTATTTTTCATAGGAATAGGGCATGACCGTCTCATAATTGCCCTTGGTGGTGATGACTTTACCGGCAGTGCCCTCCAAATAGCGGTTATACCGGGCCTCCACCCCCTCTGCGCCCTGATTGCTGGCGTTGGTGAAGCCAATGAGCTGGGCGGCCAGGGTGGAATAGGGATAGACCCGCTTGGAGTCCGGTTCCATATGGATGCCGATAATTTCGTTTTCGCTGATGTATGCCCGGATTTGGTCGGTAACGGTTCTGTCCTGTTTGGTGGCGATGACCTTATAGCGCATGGTGATGTCGCCGGCTTGCTCTCTGATCCACTGGGGGTCTTTATCCAGAAGTCCGGCCAAATAATCCGCCAGCTCATTGAGGGTGACTTTCCGGTCGTCTTTGTATTTATCCAGCTCCAGCGGGTCGAGGAAAACGGTTTCTACACTGGTGGAGACGGCCATCACATTCATATTCCGGTCATAGATGGTCCCCCGGGAGGCGGTAATGCCCGTAACTCTGGTCTGATTGTCCAGCGCCAGCCGGGCATATTCCTCATGGTGGACCAGCATCAAATTGGCCAGCATCGCCACCACCGGCAGGAAGGCAAAAATGACGCACAATATGGTCACCCAGCCAATGCGCCCCAGCATCTTCCGGTCAGCCCGAATGCGACCGGTGCGGGCGAATTCCTGTTGATGGTGTTTTCCGGGGGATGTATGCCGCCGGTCGGTATATGCCCGCGGTCTGCGGTTTTTTGGTTTTCCGCCGCCGGGTCTGGGTCTTCGGTCCATATGCTCCACCTGCTGTCCTTCGGATTCGGGCTATGGATTATGGTGGGCAGCAAGAAGAACCTCGCCGCCCACCGCCTGCATGCCCATGTCAAAATATACGTTTCGTTCAGCGCAGATATGCCCACAAATCCCGGGCGGTCTCCACGATGGCTTCCCACGCCGCCACGAAGATATTGCCGGAGGTCTTCCCGCTCACCACGGTCACATCCTCGGCGGGGATATTGAGGGTAATCATCTGACTGGCGGTGGGTTGGTGCATCCCCAGTTCTCTGGCTCTGGTTTCAATTTCTGCCAAATCCACGGAGGTATCATACTGACTTCTGAGCCAGGCATTTTCCTCCTGAAGCTGTTGCACCTGGTCTTCCAGCTCCCCCACCTGACAGGCGGAGGCATAGACCTGTGCATAGCCAAAAATGACCAGCACCAGCATCATCCCTGACAGAAACAGTCCCATCACCGCCGTAGGGGCAACCTCCATGCGCTGGCGTTCCAGCGGTCTTCCGGCCGGCTTGGGGGATTTGGCTGGTCTGGGTGTCCGTTGGGGTTCCGGCTGGGGCAACGGACGGGCAACGGACTCCCGCTGGTATTCATCAAAGTAATAATCGGGGTTTATTGCGGCAGAACCTACAGTCCTGTATTCGCGCTTTTGCTTCTGCCGGGCCATGGCTACTCCTTTCACAGCTTCTCGCAGACCCTCAGCTTTGCACTGCGGGCTCTGGGATTATCGTCCAACTCCGCTTCGGTACTGGTGATGGGCTTTCTGGAGATGATGCGCACCTTGGGCTTATTGCCACAGACGCAGACCGGGAATTCCGGCGGGCAGATGCACCCTTTGGCGGCGGCCTGCATAGCGCTCTTGACAATTCTGTCCTCCAGAGAATGGAAGGTAATGACACAGAGCCGACCGCCGGGGGCGAGACAGGGCACCGCATCTTTCATGACTTTTTCTACAGCCGCCAGCTCATCATTGACGGCGATACGGATAGCCTGGAAACTGCGCTTTGCCGGATGTTGCTTCTCTCTGAGGGCGTGGGGCGGCATGGCAGAGCGGATGATATCCACCAGCTCCAGGGTAGTTTCGATGGGTTTTGTCCCTCGCTTGCGTTCAATGGCGGAGGCAATCTGGGGGGCATAGCGTTCTTCGCCATAATCATAGAGAATCCGGCGCAATTCCTCTCTGGACCAGCCATTGACCACATCATAAGCGGTCAGTCCGCCGGAGCGGTCCATGCGCATATCCAGCGGCGCATCTGCCATATAGGAGAATCCTCTGCTGCCGTCGTCAAGCTGCGGGGAGGACACGCCCAAGTCCAGCAGAATCCCATCAACCTGGGGGATACCCAGATTCTGCAAAATGGTGGCAATCTCCTGAAAATTGGAATGGACCAGGGTCACCCGGTCTTCAAAAGCCCGCAACCGCTCTCCTGCGGCAGACAGCGCCACCTGGTCCCGGTCAACGCCGATGAGTCTGCCAGTGGTGAGCCGGGCGGCGATTTGGGAAGAATGGCCTGCGCCGCCCAGAGTACCGTCGACATAGATACCCTCCGGGTTAATGTTCAGATTTTCAATACATTCGTTCAGCAGAACGGATTTGTGTACAAATTCCATCACAGTCCAATGGCCTCCAAGGACGCCAGCAGATTCTCCGGCGTCAGCATATCCTGTTCAAAGGCGGTATATGCGGCGGCGTCCCAGATTTCGGCCTGCCCCGCCTGTCCTACAATAATCACATCCCGCTCAATACCGGCATACTGATACAGATAACCGGACAGCAGGAAACGGAACTGTTTATCGGGGATGCACTCCACGGCATTGGAGAAGATAAAGCCAATGGGGCCGGATTTCTGTGCCAGGGACATGGCATTATACTTCTCGCTCAGATTGTCCCAGCCTTCTTTGGTATAAGCGGTGAGGCAGCGGCGGGAGCCATGGAAGCCGACGGTCACATAGAAGACCTCGCCCAGCTCCTGGCGCAGTTTAGCGGGGACGAAGAGTCTGCCTTTATCGTCCACCTTGGCGGAATATTTGCCGATCATTGTCCCTCACCTCACTCCACATTGCTCCACTTTTTTACCCTTTTCATCCACGTACCTGTAGTATAAACCCACACGAGGAAAAAATCAATCTCTTTTTCACAGAAAGCGGAATTATTTTTTTGGGGGGTGGTGGGATTTTCCAGCGGGCCGGGGGTTTTGGGTGATTTGTTTGAGGGGTTGGGGGTAAAAAGTTCGCACCTGCAGCCCGGGGTGGGTGCAGGTGCGGGGGGTGGGGAGATATGAAGTTGTTGGGAGTGGGTGTACGGAGGGGTCATGACCCCTCCGGGCAGTTGTTCATTGATGGGCAGTGCGAAAGATGCGGGTGGGACGGGGTTAGGAGTAATAAGTTAAAGGTATACTTATCCCTTTCTGTTTGTTAGTAATGTTACAGTATGCCGAAAGGCACCGACAAAGAACCAGTTTATAAAAACTGAGACCACCCTTTGGTGCGGCCTGGTGGATTATGTGACCGTCCACAGCAAGGACGATGTGCGGTTCACCTTCAAAAACGGACAGGAAATCCGAGCATAAGGGCAAAAAGTAACTCCTCACTACCATTACGGCGGTGAGGAGTTTTTTGCTTAATTCAGCAAACTGAAATTTTCTATTTCTCCATAACATAGTTTATCAATGAAATTCCATTCCTGATAACTTGCTGTTCTTTAATTACTCTATATCCTCTTTGTTCAAAGAATGGTTTAATTGCGTCCTTAACCGCCTTTTTTATTACAAAATATGCAACAATCGAAATAAAGCCAGTTATCATTAAGTACAAAAATAATTCTACTATAGCGTCCATACAAGCTCTATCTTTATTAGTTCTTATTCATCCTTCTGATATTCCAAAATATCTCCAGCTTCACATTCCAGCGCATCGCAAATGGCGGCAAGCGTGGTAAAGCGGATAGCCGTTACCTTGTTATTTTTGATTTTTGACAGATTAACATTGGAGATGCCCACACGCTCGGCAAGTTCGTTAAGGGACATTTTTCTTTCCACCATCATTCTGTCTAAGCGGAGAACAATTTTGCCTTTACCCATAGCCGCCTCCTTACAGAAGTCCGTCTACGTCTTTTTCAAGATCAGCACCGTGAACGAAATACTGAGTCAGGCAAAGAACGATGATTCCCATAAAGATGCCACCCATATCAATGCTGATTTCAGCGGTTTCCACTCCGGTCACCAAACGGACAATTACACTCATAATAAAACCGATTACAGGTACAGCAATAGAGAATATGCCGATTTCTTTCATCATACGAATATTATCCTTTTGGAACGGGGTTTCGTTTTCGGATTTTTTGAAAATTAAATGTAGATTGCGAAACACCATTGCCATAACTGTCAGAATAATTACGGCACCAATGCCAAAAAGCATAAAGGATGTCATATCGGTATTTCCGTTAACAACGGGAGCATTTACTTCAAATCCGTACACTTCAAGGTTTGCACCGCAACACTCTTTTGCATCAAATCCCACAAAGTATTTTACCCAGTTCGGTGCTGCCACAGAACAGACGGTTGCCGCTACCATAAGAACTGCTCCAACCCAATGGAATACCTCCAAAATTTTTGTAATGATTTTTCCAAGTTTGTTTATCCTTTTCATTATTCATACCTCCAAAGGTTTTTGATGATGAAAGTATAACACAACTTTTAATGTATGTCAATGGCTTTTTAATG
>SVLX01000052.1 GCA_015067725.1 Oscillospiraceae bacterium
TTCCCCGGATAGATATCTTTTTACAAGCGCTATCTTCCATTCCGCACTGTGTCTCGATTTAGACATAGTAATCCCCCTAAAATAGACTTTGGATATTTCCGTGGCCTACTTTAGGGGGATCATATCAGTGTTGGGATGGCGGTTTTTTGATTGCTGACTATGGTGAATGCAAACAGGGGAGCGATGGCGGCGCGTTTACTTTGGGATAAGCGCAGGCGTGCCTTGCATGGCACAGAGGGAAAGACGGCTCCGCTGACCGGTACTTGAATCGGAGGAATTCCACCTTTTTTCCGGAGAAAACTTGTATTCCCCGGCATTTTGTGCTATGATACAGAAAAATACCGGCGGCGAAATGGACCGACCGGAGGACAGGAGGTCATCCCTATGGCCGAACCCAATAACAATTTCAGAACCGCATTCCGGGGTTTCCACCGGGAGGATGTGGTTCGTTTTCTGGAGACGGTCACTACCCGTCATGCCACCCAGACCGGACAGCTCCGCGACGACATCAAGGCACTGGAAACCGAACTGGAACAGGCGAAGAAAACGGCAGACGCCGCCACCGCCAGCCGGGATGAGGCTCTGGGGCAGGTGGAGACTCTGCGGCAGGAGGCGGAATCCGCCCGGAAAGAACTGCAATCCTACCGGGAGGATGCGGAGCAACTGACCCGGATGATGGAGGAAGAACACCAAGCCACCAAAGCCCAACTGGCTGCGGCACAGGCAGAGAAAACCCGGCTGGAGCAGGAGAATAAGACCCTGACCCAGCAGGCGCAGACCGCTCAGGCGGAAATGGCATCTCTGCGGCGGACCGGAGAAGACCAGAAGACCCATGCCGAAGAAGCCAGACGGCAGACCGAAGACTTAACTGCCCGCTTGCAGGCGGCAGAGGCCAAGACCCGGGCGCTGGAAGAAGAACTCGCCGCCCTCCGGGAAGAAACCGGGGCACTCCGGACGGAGAATGAAGACCTCCGGGAGCAGGCGGCTAAGAGCATGGCCACCATCGGCGCTGGATTGACCGGTCCCATGGGTGCAGGTTGGGCGGAGGCGGAGCTGGCGGCTTATCGTCGGGCCGAGGCGGTGGAGCGTCAAGCCAGAAGCCGCAGTGCCCAGCTCTATGCCCAGGCAGAGGGATTGATTGCGGATTTGTCCATGCAGCTTGCCTCCAACCGGGAGAGTATGGAGTCCGCGGCCCAGTCCGTAGGTTCTGCTCTGGCCGGACTGCAGGAGGCACTCTCCAGTGGACAGGCGACATTGATGACCGGGGAGGCTTCTTTGCGGGCATTAAGACCGGAGGATGCAGAATAGGGTGGCTTTACAACCTGCAACCTAAGGTTGATCAGTAATGTGTTGGCTGTGCGTATTTCTTGATTTTGGAAAGGCTGAAGGAGCGGGGGACATAGAGAGATGCAGATGAATTTGAAAGAGCCCAATAAGGCGTTTATAAAAGAGTACGGAGTTTTTCTGAAAGACTACTTGTTTCCAGTGTTGGGGATCGCCAATACAGGCAGTCTTTATGAAGACGTTTATCCAACGTGGGTTGAAGATACAATCATACAGAGTTATGGCAAAATTTCCTTTGGAATTAAATGGTGGCATTTACTTGAAGTTGAGTGTCAACAATGGATTTCAGAGGATAATATCAGGCTGGCGAAGGAGATTTTGGATTGTTTCTTTAAAACTTCAAAATACAAAAGAACTGGGTCGGCGAAAAATCAAACGGGCTTTTCTGAGGCTCAGTATTGCGAGATTTACCGCATGGCAGTTCAGCGGGGAATCTGTAAATGGCTCATTGGTGGCCGCGATTATCCTTGTGCAGAAGAACTGTTCAGCAAATTGGAGAAGTGGTCCGTAAAAACATATGAGGGGAAAAAGGTGACATTTGGATTTGTCATCAACCCGGATGTCTTGTCAAATGCCGAGGAAAAAGTTGATTTGGGGAACTGGCTGGATTTCATGGAAGAAGACCATGCGGCATTGTTGACGGATTGTATTCATTCGGTAATAGAGCTTGATGGAAATTGCGACTTCTACCGCTATCTGTCAATCTCCTCAGAAGACTGCATTCCGCAAACCAGCCTCTCAGAAAAAGTTCCACTCCGATTTACGCAGGTTATCCTCAAATATGTGACAGGCAAACGCATAGGGATCTTTTTGTTGAACAATGGCGATATTGTCTTAGCGAAGCACGAAAGTGTTTGCTTTGTCAGAAGAAATCTGCGATGGCTTAATCTGAGCTATGAGGCGTTTAGAAACTCTCTGGAGGGTTTTGCAAAAAAGAGTCCCGATATTTCTGATCAACTGTATAAAAGCATATTTGCTTCCGTATTGGATGTTTCCTTTTCTCATGCCGGTGGAATTATTGCGGTAGTTGGTGGAGGAAAATGGGAGCAGAGCGTTGGAGATAAGAAGATTCTGAATCCTTGCGACAATCTCTTGAATGGGGCGGATAATGAGACGCTCCGGCAGGCATATTTAAAAGATGAATCTGGCTGTGTTCAAGAGGAGTTGGAGAGGCACAGCAAGGAAATCAGAAAACGCCTTCATAAGCGAACAATGATGAAAAAACTGACTGGAGGGAAAGTATTCCAGAAACTAGACCGGAAACTTCGTGGTGAACTTATTGCGATGGATGGCGCATGCATTTTGAACCATGCAGGGGAGGTTTATTCCTTCGGCGCAATTATCCAAAATGACAGCGGCTCAACCGGCGGAGGACGAGGTGCTGCGGCAAAAAAACTGTCTACATATGGGATGGCGGTAAAAATCTCAACAGACGGTTATATCGAGTTATATGTTGACGGCGAAGAAAGGTATGCAATAAAATGATGTCTGTTGCATAAGATATAGCAGATAACGGATTCGCTCAGGTTTTTCTTGACTTTTCAATGGATTTCCTGTATAATGAACCGTATCCAAAGGTAATGCGACAAGAGATTGTCCGTATTAGATCACAGAACAAAGCAATCCGTTTGCGCTGTCTTCTGTGAGCGAGGCATAGTGAGCTATGCACAACCAGGACCCGGAGTTCTTCGCTCCGGGTCTTTTTTTACCCAAATCCAAAAATTTTTCCCATCCGGAAGAAATAATACTTGAATTCCTAGTAATCCTATAGTATTATAGGAGATATTGCGAATAGAGGTGATTAACGTGATGGTATCCACCAAGGGTCGTTATGCCCTGACCGTTATGCTGGATTTGGCACAGCAAGACCCGGAGAAGTATATCTCTCTGCGGGAAGTGGCTGAGCGGCAGAATATCTCCATGAAATATTTGGAGAGCATTATTTCCACCCTGAACCGGGCAGGTATTGTCCGTGCCCTGCGGGGTAAAGGCGGCGGCTATAAGCTGAACCGCGCCCCCAAGGATTGCTCCGTGGGCGAGATTCTTTTGCTCACTGAGGGTTCTCTGGCACCGGTCTATTGTCTGGAGCCGGGTTGCGGCTGTGACCGGTCCTCCAACTGCGTCACTTATCCCATGTGGCAGCAGCTTGACCGGCTGATTGACGGCTATCTGAGCCAGATTTCCATTGAGGATTTGCTCCATGGGCGCATCCCCCTGAGCGAACCCCAGGAGCCGGGGCAGGAACAGGAAAAAACTTGCTGTAGCTGTAAGGGATAATTTGTAATTCCTATTGACTTACTAGGAATTATATGATATGATAATCCCGGTCAAAGAATCCGGCTTACCGGAGTGTCCCCAAAAGAGAATTTCCAACAAAGGAATGAAGCATATGAGAATGATTTATGCGGACAATGCCGCAACTACCCCCGTATCTGCCACTGCCCGGCGGGTCTTCCTGGAAACCATGGATGCCGCCTGGGGCAATCCCTCCTCTCTGCACACCGTGGGTCAGACCGCCGCTGAGGTGCTGTTGAAGGCCCGTCAGGATATTGCCAAGTGCATCGGCGCTCAGCGGGAGCGGGAGATTTACTTCACCTCCGGCGGCAGTGAAGCCGACAATCAGGCTTTGCTGACCGGTGCTATGATGGGTAAGAAGAAGGGCAAAACCCACATTATTTCCACTAAGTTTGAGCATCATGCCGTCCTCCATGCCCTGAAGCGGCTGGAAAAAGAGGGCTTCCAGGTTACCTTGTTGGATGTGGGCCGCAATGGCCTCGTCACTGCCCAGCAGGTGGAAGATGCCATCCGCGAAGATACCTGCATGGTCTCCGTGATGTTTGCCAATAACGAAATCGGCACCATTCAGCCCATTGCTGAAATTGGCGAGGTTTGCCGGAAGCATAAGGTGATTTTCCACACTGACGCGGTTCAGGCCGCCGGTCATCTGCCCATTGATGTTCAGGCCATGAATATCGATATGCTGTCTCTGTCCGGTCATAAGTTCGGCGCACCCAAGGGCGTTGGCGCACTCTATGCCCGCACCGGCGTGTGGCTGACCAATCTGATTGAAGGCGGCGCACAGGAGCGTGGCCGCAGAGCCGGCACAGAAAATGTCCCCGGTATCGCCGCCATGGCCGCCGCTCTGGTGGAATCCTGTGCCCACATGGAAGAAGTCGGCGCCAAGCTGACCGCCATGCGGGACAATCTGCTGGAAGGGCTGAGCAAGATTCCGCTGACCATCATCAATGGCGACACCAAGAGCCGTCTGCCCGGCAATGTGAACATCTGCTTCCAGGGCATTGAGGGCGAGAGCCTCCTGCTGTTGCTGGATGCCAAGGGAATTCAGGCGTCCTCCGGCTCGGCTTGTACCTCCGGCTCTCTGGACCCCAGCCATGTCCTGCTGTCTCTGGGTCTGCCGCACGAGGTTGCCCATGGCTCTCTGCGGTTGAGCCTCAGCAATGACAATACGGCCGAGGATGTGGAGTATATGCTCCGGGAGATTCCTCAGGTCGTGGCGTATCTGCGCTCCATCTCCCCGGTTTGGGAGGCAATTGAGAAAGGAGAAATTCATTATGCTGTATAGTGAAAAAGTTATGGATCACTTCACTCATCCCCGGAATGTGGGCAAGATGGACGATGCGGACGGCGTCGGTGAAGTGGGCAACGCCAAGTGCGGCGACATCATGAAGATTTATATCAAGGTGCGTGACGGCATCATTGTGGATGTGAAGTTCAACACCTTCGGCTGTGGCTCTGCTATCGCTACTTCCTCCATGGCCACGGAGATGATCATGGGCAAGCCCATTGAAGAAGCTCTGCAGCTTTCCAACAAGGCCGTGGTTGAGGCGCTGGACGGCCTGCCCGCCCATAAGATTCACTGCTCCGTTCTGGCGGAAGAAGCTGTCCGGGCGGCGGTGAAGAACTACTATGACCGCAACGGGATTTCCTATGATCCCGAGCTGTTCAAGGAGAATGGCTGCGCCCATTGCCATGAGGGTGGCTGTAGCTGCGATTGATTGTTGCGGCGGATATGATATATCATATAGAACGGGTTCAGGTTTAATGTCTGAACCCGTTTTTGCCGTTAAAGCCATTTGTACACCGCTGCCCAAAAACAGCCAAAACCACCTCACACAACATTTCCCCTCCTCACCCCATCTTCTCCCGGCACCGATGGGCCAGTGACCGGGGCCAACTGACCTCCGCCTCAAACCCCCGCCGCTGTAAATCCTCAGCAATCCGGTGGTAAATCTCGCAGGCTTTCCCATATTCCCCCAATTCCTCGTAACACGAAGCCATGGAATATGCCCCATCCTGCCACGCCGGCTCCAGCTCCAGTGCCCTCTGCCAGTGGGGGAAAGCCTCGTCATAGCGCTTCATGGTGCGGAGCAGATCCCCGGCATAAATGTGCAGGGTGGCACTCTCGGGGAATCTGGTCTGGGCTTGCTGTAAAACCTGCCATGCCTGCTCAGTGTCACCAGATAGCGAATACGCCTGAATCAGACAAATCCACTCCTGCACTTCACTGCTCCCTGATTCCACCAGCGGGAGGAAAGCGTCAATATTCTCCTGATTCCGCCCCAATTCCCAGAGAAAATACCCCTTCTGCCGCCGGGTCGCCCAGTAGACCCCGGGGTTCTCCTCTGCGCCCCGGGCAATGACCCGGTCATAGAGGTCGGCGGCATTCTTGATGCAGACATACATCATGTGCTGGTGTAAAATGCCATAAAGCCGCAAATCTTCGGTGGTGTAACTTTCGGTTTGCAGGAGTTTCTGATAGGCGGTATCGGCCCGAAGGAAGTCTTCCGGGCGCAAAGTGGCCTCAAAGATGCTCCCTAAACGCTGGGCATAGTTGTTGTAGGCTCTGCCGGTTTCCTGATACAGTTCGTCGATGGAAATGCCGTAGAGCTGGGCAATTTGGGGGAGCAAAGTGGCATCCGGGAGAGTGGTGCCGCACTCCCACCGGGAGATGGTCTGGGCGCTGACCTGAAGTGCTTCTGCCGTCTGCTCCTGGGTCAGACCTTTCACAGTGCGATAATGCTTGAGATTTCGGGTAAAAGTATCCATGTGTCAGTCTTCCTTTCGTGGTTTATGTTCTTCTTCATTATACCGAAAAGCGGGAAGAAGTCCATCCCGAAAACAGAGAGGGAGGTATCGGATTCCGGAGAGTGGACACAAAACCTGCCGCCCATCAGACCGAGTGCCCGCCCGTGGTTAAGACCGGCAGAAATGGCGGTGACTTCTGCCGTTCTCCCACACTTTTCCCACCCTTTTACCCTCGAAACGCCTGAACCCACACCTTTAATTTGCCCGGGGGTGGCGACAAAACCACGGAACTCCGATATAATAAAATAGCAAAACAAGCAAAAGAAAGCGAGATGAGGCGAATGAGAAGGTTCATTTCTGCGGTGATTGGTGTGCTTCTGTTGCTCTCTCTGGTGGGGGCAGGGACAGCCGCACCGGATGCACCGGAGATTACCCTGCAACCCCAAAGTCCCTGTTACCCGGAGTACAGCGTGGCCATGTATACCGTCAAAGCCAGTGGTACTAACCTGAGTGCCACATGGTATATGGAATGGCAGGGGCAGACCTATACCATTTCGGCTGTTGGCGATACCCAGCAACCTTGGGAGGGATACACCTCGGGTTCTTATGGCGCCCGGCAGTTGGACGAGAATACCTTCGTCTATGTTTTTGAGGGCATTGGTCGGGAACTGGATGGGGCATACATCTGGTGTGTTCTGGAAGATGGGCATTACGATGTGACCAGTCAGAAAACCCGCATCACCGTGGGCGACTATGGCTCTCCCCCCATCATTCTGGAGATTCCTGCAGAGTTGACCGTGGAGCAGGGGGCAGAAGCGGAAATTCGTTGCATTGCCCAGTCTCCCGGAGAACAGCAACTATCCTTCCTCTGGTACGAAACCACGACAGGCCGGATGGAGGATATGCAGGCCATCAACCGGGGCGAGGAAACTGCGGACTATCTGCTCTGTGATACCAGCCAGATTGGAACGAGAAACTACCTCTGTATGGTGGAAACCAGCGAAGGCGGCCGGATATACAGCAGCATTGTCCCGGTAACGGTGACGGAGAAAGCCCCCGAGACAACCCAAGCCCCGGAGGAGACAAACCCCGAAACCTACGCCACCGTCCCCACCGGGGAAACGACACCGGAAACCACCGCTTCTACCCCGGAGACACAGCCAATTTCCACCACAGAGCCGACGGCATCCACCACAACACCGACCACATCCACCACAGAGCCTCAGGTTGACGAGGCGGATAGCGCGGGGCTTCCCTGGTGGGGGCTGACCCTCATTGGTGCGGGTGGCGTGGGTGCCGGAATTGGTGCGGCATTCATTTTGATACCAAGAAAACCCAAAGTTTGACAGGACAATACGATGATATAAGGAGGTATCCCTATGGGTCTGGGAGATTTTTTCAAGAAAACCTTTGGTAAGCAGGCATGCGCATTCTGCGGCAATGAGGTGGGCATGCTCAAGCGCACCAAAATCAAGAACAAGGAATTTATCTGCACCGACTGCAGCTATGGCTGCTCCAGACACATCCAGCTCTATCGCTTCACCCGGGAAGAACTGCTGGGACACATGGACTACATGAAGCGACAGGACAGACTCTGCAAAGAAGTTCTGGGTAACCCCAGTTGCTCTGTTCCCTCTGCCGGCACAGAGCAGGCGGTGGAGTTCTATGATGATTTCGGTATGTTCTGCATCCGGGATATGGACAAGGACCGCCGCTACATCAAAGAGCCCATCCGCTACGACCAGGTGGCCAAGTACGAGCCTTACTGCGATGAAAGTGAGCCCGATGAGCCCGGCAAAGAAAAGGTCTTTGGCGAGTGCGGTGTGATTATCACTCTGGTGGGTGCGCAGGATGATGCAGGCGAACTGCCCAAGGGTGTGCGCCCCCATCCTTACATCACCGAGGAGCTGAAGGTCTGTCTCAATGACCGGGATAAGCACATCGGCATGATGGATGTTCAGCATGTCATTGGTCACTTCAATTACATCTTTGGCGTAGGCGACGACACCAAGGGTCTGTTCAGTTTTGGCCCCACCAAGCAGCAGCGCCGGGAAGGGGAAGCCTTCAAGGCCATGACCGGGATGTTTGGTGCGGCCATTAAGGCGGCCAGAACCGGAGAGGTGCCGGAAGATGCGAAGGCGCAGGTGGAGGAAGCCATGAGCAAAGTTGACGATGCGGCCACCAGCGGACTGGCCAAATACACCCGCCTGGCCGATGCGGCCGAGGAAAAGGTGTACGGCGAGGATTAAGACGCACAACCGGAGGCGTATACTATTATAATATATACATTCTGATCTGACAAAAGCCCTGCCCATTTGGAATGACTTCCTGATGGAGCAGGGCTTTGGCAGTTATGGTGCCTTTGGCAGTTATGGTGCCTTCGGCAGTGATGATGCCTTCGGCAGTTATGGTGCTTCGCAGTGATGATTCCCCTGCGGGGAAGTGATTTTATGGGGAGACAAGTGCGCCCTCCGGGCACAGGTGGCGATGCTGCCAAAGGCTCTCCCTTTGGGAGAGCTGCCGAGCAAAGCGAGGCTGAGAGGGCGTAGTAGCACCCGCCAGCAAGCAGACCCCCGGCGAATCCGCAACCGCCTACCCCCAACCTCGGCCCCTTCGCTTGCGAGGGGGCTGTCAGCGAAGCTGACTGGGGGAGCGGGGCTTTGCCAGTTATGGTGCCTTCGGCAGTTATGGTGCTTCGCAGTGAAATTTCCCCTTTGGGGAAGTGATTTTGTGGGGGAGGTCGCCCTCGATGTTCTGCCCCCTCCGGCAACCACCAGCCCCAACAAATCCGCAAAATGTTTGTCGCTGATCGTAGGGGCGGGCCATGACCCACCCGGCAGTAGGGTCTTACCGCAACTACTGGGCCACCGGCGAATCCGCACCAAGAAGCCACGCTCAGGGAGGGAAGTGCCGGTTGTGCAAACCGTAACGCCGTCGCAACCACCACCCCTCAGCGAGTCCGCAACTACTATTGTATTTAATTGGTGACCCGTTGGAGATTCGTTTCATTTTCCCTTCGGGAAAATCAAGGTGTGCCAGCGGTCGAGCCCGCTGGTAACAACAGTCCACCGGACTGTTGCATGGTAATTCGAATCTCCTGGGAGAGTCGATGCATAATAAAAGAAAAAGCACCCCAAAGGGTGCATTATATTTAATTGGTGACCCGCTGGAGATTCGAACTCCAGACCCATTGCTTAAAAGGCAATTGCTCTGCCAACTGAGCTAGCGGGTCATGGCTGGGATGGCAGGATTCGAACCTACGAATGCCAGAGTCAAAGTCTGGTGCCTTACCACTTGGCGACATCCCAATGTTGACACTGACGAGATGGGATAAAAAAGAAAATGGGGTGGATGAAGGGATTCGAACCCTCGATCTTCAGAGCCACAATCTGACGCCTTAACCAGCTAGGCCACATCCACCATATTCATTTCTTTTTCTGGTTGAACTCGGGGAGTTCCTGGTACGCCAGGAGGGACTCGAACCCCCTACCTACTGCTTAGAAGGCAGTTGCTCTATCCAGATGAGCTACTGGCGCATATGCACTATGGAGCGGGTGACGGGAATCGAACCCGCATATCCAGCTTGGAAGGCTGGTGTTCTACCACTGAACTACACCCGCAAGCCGTGAACCAACAGCTTTCAAATTGTAACACGCCGGAGAGGATTTGTCAAGGGGGATTGGCGTTTTTTTCATATTTTCTTCATTATTTTTTTGAACGCATCCTCCAAGACCGGAAGATTCAGCTTCGGCGGAAACGCTTGCATACAAGCTGGCATTTTTCACAAAATCGTATGTGCAATTTTGTGAAAAATATTAGTGCAAATATGATAGTAAAATTGTTGCAAAATCGATAGATATATGGTAAACTAGCGTTGAGCAATTATCGCTTTCATATCCTTGAATATCTGATGCCGCAGGTGCGTAGCGGCATGGATATAAAATTAAAATGAAAGGACATATCACCATGAAACAAAACCTAAGCAAGCGAATT
Source organism: Oscillospiraceae bacterium (assembly GCA_015067725.1). Lineage (GTDB taxonomy): Bacteria > Bacillota > Clostridia > Oscillospirales > Oscillospiraceae > Faecousia. Next base: position 10,384 of record SVLX01000052.1, read on the forward strand.
GCCTCTTTGCTTCTGGTCCTGGCCCTGTTGGCTGGGTTTGCTGTGCCCGTAAGCGCAGCCAATCCCCCTTCCGGCAATGTTGTGGATCTGAACTACGAAGAGACCAATGACTTTACTACTACCATAGATGAAAGCTTGGCAGTAGACTCCGGGGAAGCGGAAACCGCTTACGACCCCGAGGATGTCGTTCGTGTTTCCATTGTACTGGAGGAAACACCTACCCTGTATAAGGGATTCTCTACCATGAATATTGCCTCCAATGCTGAGGCTATGGCTTATCGTGCCAATCTGGCTGAAACCCAGGCTGACATGACCGCCACCATTGAAAGCGCCATTGGCGAAGAACTGGATGTCCAGTGGAATCTGACCCTGGCGGCCAACATCATCTCTGCCAACGTTGCCTATGGTCAGGTGGAGCTGATTCGTGCCCTCCCCGGCGTCAAGACCGTGGAAATCGAAGTCCAGTATGAGCCCTGCGTGGTGGACGAGGAGCTGGTCGCTGACCCCAATACCTCTACCTCCATGAGCATGATTGGCTCTGCCCCTGCCTATGCTCAGGGGTTGACCGGCGCCGGCTCCAAGGTCGCGATCATCGATACCGGTCTGGATATGGATCACCAGAGCTTCTCTGACGCGGGATATAAGTTCTCTCTGAGTGTAAATGCCGCCAAGGCCGGTATCTCTGTGGATGAGTACATCGATAGTCTGGATCTGATGAATGTCGAGGATATTGATGCCGTCCTCAGTGAGCTGAATGCGCTGACCCGGAAGAAGACGGTCACTGCTGCAGATCTCTTCAAGACCGATAAGGTGCCCTTTGGCTTTAACTATGTGGATAAGACTGCTGAGGTTATCGATCACGATAGCGACACGCAGGGTGGTCACGGCTCTCACGTTGCCGGTATCGCCGCCGCAAATGCCTATATCCCCATGGAAGACGGCACCTTCGCGCTGTCCCTTGTGGAGACACTGACTCAGGGCGTTGCTCCTGACGCTCAGATTATCGTCATGAAGGTTTTCGGCAAAGGCTCCGGCCCTTATGAATCGGACTACATGGCCGCCATTGAGGATGCCATTATTCTGGGCTGCGACTCCGTCAACCTGTCTCTGGGCAGCGGCAATCCCGGCTTCTCCATGAGCACGACCTATGAAGAACTGATGGACAGCCTGCTGGAAACCGACACCACCGTCGTTATGTCCGGCGGCAACAATGGTCATTGGGCAGACAGCGCCAACCATGGCCAGCCCGGTTACCTCTACGCTGAGGATGTGAATATGCACACTGGCGGTAGCCCCGGCGCTTACTCCAATTCCCTGACCGTGGCCTCCGTGGACAATGTGGGTACCACCAGCCATTATCTGAAGGTCGCTGATCGCTATTTCTGGTACACCGAGTCCACTGCCAGCACCACCGGCAGCTTCAGCAATGCGCTGATCCGCACCATTGCCGGTGATTATGAGTATGTTTTCCTGGATAACTACGGCAGTGCCGAGGACTTTGCCGCTGTTGCCGATGTGCTGGAAGGCAAGGTCGCCCTGTGCCATCGTGGTAACGGTATCAGCTTCTTCGAGAAAGCCAATGCCGCCGTGGCTAATGGTGCTGTTGCAGTGATCATCTGTAATAACGCCCCCGGTACCATCAACATGGACCTGACGGACTATTCCTACACTGCTCCTGTCGTCTCCATCACCATGGATGATGCCGCCACCATCAAGGCTGCTTCTACTCCCGTAATGGATGAGGCCGGCAATGTCCGTTATTATGCCGGTAACATTACCATTGGTGGCGATGTGACCACCATCATGACCGATCCCGACTACTACACCATGAGCTCTTTCTCCTCCTACGGCGTTACCGGCGCTCTGGAGCTGAAGCCTGAGATTACCGCTCCCGGTGGCTCCATCTACTCCGTTGACGGTGAGATTGCCGGCGGTACCTCCTATATCACCATGTCCGGCACCTCCATGTCCGCACCCCAGATCACCGGTATGGCCGCTGTGGTTGGCCAGTATATCCGGGAAAATGATCTGACGGCCAAGACCGGACTGAATCAGCGCAAGCTGACCATGAGCCTGCTGATGTCCACCGCTGTTCCCATGGAGCAGGAGGCCGGCCGGTATTATCCCGTATTCCGTCAGGGCGCGGGTCTGGCCAATGTGGGTGCCGCCATCAATGCCAATTCCTATATCTTCATGGACGAGGATGCAACTGCCTCCTGGGCTGACGGCAAGATCAAGGCTGAGTTGCTGGATGATGCCGACCGCACCGGTCTGTATACCTTTGGCTTCAGCATCAACAACCTGACTGATGCTGAGCAGAAGTATATGCTCCGTGCTGATCTGTTTACACAGGATAGCTTTACCAATGGCGAGTATGCTTACATGGATACCATGACCACCGACCTGATGGCCAGCCTTACCTGGAGTGTTGACGGCGTGGTTTTGGAGCCTGCTGAGAATCTTGACCTGCACGATGTCAACGCTGACGGGCTGGTCAATGCCGATGATGTGCAGGCCATTGTGGACTATACTACCGGCGCCATCACCGAAATCGACACCACTGCCGCCGATGTGGATGGCAACAACGAGATTACCACCTATGATGCTTACCTGCTGCTGAACAAGATGAGCACCGGCTTGGTGACTCTGCCCGCCGACGGCGAGGTTGAGATCCAGGTCAATATTGCGCTGACTGAGGAGCAGAAGGCTGAGCTGGATGAGACCTTCGTCAACGGTGCTTATATTGAGGGTTATGTCTTTGCCGAGCAGCTTGTTACTACCGAGGGCGAGCTGGGCACTGTCCACTCCATTCCCGTGCTGGGCTTCTACGGCAACTGGATGGATGCCCCGATGTTTGACTACGGCACTTATGCCGATGCTTCTTATGGCATCAGTGACCGCCCCTACTATGTCACCAATGCCAGCAACTTCCTGCAGGTGCAGTACGACAACGGCACCCTGACCACCTATGTCTATGCCGGTAACCCCTACCATCGTGGCATTGAGAAGATGGACATTAAGGATCGCTGGGCAATGAAGATGTCCACCAACCTCTATGATGTGGGCTCTACCCTGATTCGTGCCGCCGGTGCGCAGGTTGTCAGAATCACCAACCAGGATGGTAAGGTGCTGTTCCTCAGCGAGCCCACTACCGGCGGCTCCGCCTACTGGTATCCCGCTGGCGGTGCCTGGCAGTATGCCCCCACCTATGCCCAGATCCGGCGGAAGGTCGGTGCTGTTGGTGCCAGAGAAGGCGACGTTCTCACCGTCAGCAGAATCGCTATCCCCGAGCTCTATGCCGGTGGTATCTCCATGACGGCAGAGGATTTCCGGGCCATGCTCGATGAAGGCAAGATTCCGGAGTCTGCCATGCAGAGCTATACCTTCACCGTGGATAACGTGGCTCCCGAGCTGCTGAGTCTGCAGAAGGACCTGATGACCGGTAACCTGACCATTGAGGCTCAGGATAACAACTACATCGCGTCCATTCAGGTGCAGACCATGGGTGGCACTGTCCTGAATTACGCTGTTCCTGAGCAGACCGCCAAGAACCAGGTCGGCAAGGTTACCATCGACCTGACCGATGTCCAGAACCTGATTGGCCCGGAGTGTCTGGTCGTGGTCTGTGACTATGCCATGAATGAGCGCGCCTATGTCGTCGAATACGGTGGAGACCCTGTGGACTACACCGGCATGATGTTCGGCTTCACCACCTCTGTGCGGCGTGGCGGCGGTCAGCGCTGGATGAGCATTGACCCCGATACCGTCTGGTACAACAACACCCTCAGCGACTCCAACGGCTACGGCGGTACCACCAACATGATGCTCTCTGACATCAATGTCGCTGCTGCTGAATATGTGGGCGGTTACGTCTATATGGCCGGTGTTGACGGCTACTTCTATGTGGCCCAGCAGGGTGACTGGAACAACTTCATCCGCGCCGGCAGATACACGGGAAAGACGGCCAATATTCGGGATATGGCCTTTGACTACACCGACAACACGCTTTATGCCCTGGGCGACGAAGGTGTCATCTACACCGTGGACCTCAACTCCACGGCACTGACTGCAGCCATCAAGGTCACCCTGAAGTTGCCTTATTCCACCAACTTCCAGGATACAATCAATCAGACCAATCTGCCCGCCAGACTGGCCATTGATGATGAGGGCACCTTCTATGTGGCCAACAAGGGCAAAGCCTACAACAGAAGCTACCTCTACAAGTTCACCAAGGACGATATTGAAGATTCTTCCTCCAGTGGAGGCGGCGGCGGTGGCGGCGGCCTGCTCCCCATCAGACCTCCCATCGGCGGCGGTGGCGGCGGCAGCTACACGCTGGGCTATATCAATGACCTGCCCTCTATCAGCGGAACAAGCGCCGACTGCATCGGTAAGAATGTCGCTACCAATGGCGGCAGTACCCAGTATGGCGGCTCCATGGCCTGGGACCATGACAAGGATAAGCTGTATCTGACCACCAGCAACAACACCGAAGAAGACTTCTCCTCCTTCCTGCTGGAGCTGGATACGGAAACCGGTCTGGGTAAGCAGACCAACGACATTACCGGCGGCTATGACACCGGTTGCTGCTCCAGATTGCAGGCAGTGGTAAACGGCTTGTATATTGTTCCCGGTACCAACGAATATACCATTGAACCCAGTACTGAGGTTACCTCCATCAGCCTGAGTAAGGGCAACGGCAGAGCATTGGCTGGCACGGAATTCCAACTGGAAGCTCTGCTCGCTCCCTGGAATCTGTCTGACCGCACAGTGACCTGGACCAGCTCCGACAACGCCATCGCTACAGTAGAAGATGGTCTGGTGAAGCTGCTGACTCCCGGTGAGGTGACCATTACCGCCACCTCCAATGCAACGCCTGAGAAGTTTGCTACCTGCAAGCTCACCGTTGAGGAGCTGCCCGAGGTGACGCTGACCGGTCTGATCACCGATGCCACCGGTACTTCCTACTGGTCTGAGTTCAACACAAAGAATCCCAGTGAGATCACCTATCTGGCCCGGGAAGACCATCCCTATTTTGCCGGTACTTTGGCTGGCGACATGATCATGGTACATGACAACGCCAAGTACTATACCCTGGACCCCGATACCTTTGAACTGCTGGAGCGGACTAACGCTCTGGGTAATATGTTCCGCTACTCTGACTCCGCTTATGCACCGGCTGTTGTGGGCAGCGATGGCGTGGAGCGGTTTGGCGGCATGGTTGTAGGTCCGTCCTACTCCGGTACCTACTTCCTGGTCCACAGTTACGACGCCGGTAAGGTTGCTTACGTTTCCATGGCCAGCAACCTGAACAACGATCCCATGGCTGTTATTGCCCGCTATTCCATTTCCGGCAACACCCAGTATTTCATGGTGCTGACCGAGGGCGGCGTGCTCTGGAGATTCGGCGTTTCTCAGTCTACCCCCGGCAGCAACAGCGTTTCTTACACCAAGGTTGGCGATGTTGGCCTGAAACTGCCCGGCGTCTCTCAGGTTGCCGGCGGCAACTATGCCACCATGCACTATGACGAGGAATCCGGCTATCTGCTGGTTGCCGCATCTCTGGGCACCGGCACTACGGATTTGTATGCCATTGATCCCACCAGCTTGATTTACAGTAAGATTGGCGACCTGGGCACAAATGTGTTCCCCATGATTGCCATGTATGCGTACGAGCGCAAGACTGAGCTGTCTGTGAAGCTCACCGCTCCTTCTCCGATCCTGTACACCAACGATACCCTGCAGATTAAGGCCGACGTTCTGCCCATCGGCAGTGACAGCGCTGTCACCTGGAGCTCCGGCGACGAAGCCATTGCCACTGTTAATGAAAACGGTCTGGTCACGCCCGTCAGCGCCGGTATGGTTGACATTACCGCCACCACCGTGGCCACCAACGAAGCCGGCGAGCATGCCTCCGCCACCTACACCGTCAAGGTCAAGGATCTGACTGTGCTCGATGGTGAGGTCAAGGCTCAGGTTTGGGGCGACGACAAGAAGGCTGACTGGGTCACCATCGACCTGGGTACCATGGAAGTTACCACGGATGCTGAAGATACCTACGGCCTGTACGCTGGCGGTGTCTACGACGGCAAGATCTACGGTACCGATGTCTCCTTCAACGGCATGGGCGGCAACGCCTACATGGTTGACCCCGCCAACGGCTATGCCGAGTCTGTGGGTATTGGCCTGGCCGATTCCTATGGTATGCTGGATGCCACTGCCATCCCCGCCATGACTGTGGACATTGGCAACGGCGAGACTGCCACCGCTTTCGGCCATATGGCCTATCTTGACCGCATCGGCGACTTCAAGATGATGGAAGACTACAGAACCGCTGACGGCTATGCTTATGTTAGCGGCTGGCCTCTGGGTAGCTGGTGGTTCAATCTGGGTGCTGTTGCCTACGGCGGCGAAGGCACTTACGCCGGTGAGCCCACCAGAATCATCTATGTGCTGGGCGTTGACGGCAACCTGTATAAGTTCGAGACCTGGTTTGATGAGTACATCGAGCAGGACGGCATCGGCGTTACCTATGGTTACAGCAGATCTGAGCTGGGTCTGATTGGCAAGGTCTTTGGTTCTCAGTCTGACAAGCTGAAAATGACCATGACCTATGTGAAGACCGAAACCATGGAAGGTCTGGTTGTCGGCTTCAACGGTGCTGAGAACGTTGAACTGTACTACATTGACCTGACTGAGGACATCTTGTCCTGCGGCTTCCTGGGTGAACTGCCCAATACCTCTGTCATTTCTATCCTGCACACCGATTGGGAACTGAACGGTGCACAGACTGTCGGTACCGATGCTGCTCCCGAGATTCCCGAAGGCTTCCTGCCCATGGAAGAGGCTCATGTCACCGCCATCTTCAGCGAAGCGGAAGAGACCGCTGTGGAGAATACCATTCCTGGTGGCAGTCTGAATGCTGTCAAGGTAGAGACTGTTGCTCCCGCCGCAGTGGAGACTGAAGACAAGTGCGAAACCGGTATCATTACCATGGAACTGACTGCTGATGCGCAGACCACCAATGGTCTCATCACCGTGGAATACGATGCCACCAAGATGACCCTGACCGGCAAGACCTCTTCTGCTGATTTCTACGGTTTCCATGTGGAAGATGGTAAGATTACTTTCGGCTATGTGAGCGGCACTGCCATGGCTAAGGATACTGTCCTGGCTAAGTTGACCTTTGTTGCTGTGGCTGAAACAGAAGTCACTGTCACGGTCAAGGAAGAAAACAGCACCAAGCCCGGCACTACCGAAACGGTAGAGGTGCGCTTCACCCACGGCAATACTGAAGTCCGTGATGCAGTGGAAGCCACCTGCACCACCGCCGGTTACACCGGTGATACCTGGTGCCTGGATTGTGGCAAGCTGATCAAGAAGGGCGAAGTGATTCAGCCTGTCGGTCACAGCTTCGGTGAGTGGAAGGTGACCAAGCTCTCTACCTGCACCGAGAAGGGCGTTGAAACCCGCACCTGTGCTGCCTGCGGCGAAACCGAGACCCGTGAAATTGATGCCACCGGTCACAACTTCGGCGCATGGACTGTGGTTAAGGAAGCCACCTGCACCGAGAACGGTCTGGAAACCAGAGTCTGCGCCTGCGGCGAGGCCGAAAACCGGGAAATCCGTGCCACCGGCCACAACTGGAGCGAGTGGGAAGTGACCACGCCCGCCACCTGCACCGAAAAGGGCGTTGAGACCCGGACCTGCGGTAACTGCGGAGAGACCGAGACCAGACCCACCGAGGCTTACGGCCACGACTGGAGCGACTGGACCGTGACCAAGGCCGCCACCTGCACCGAAAAGGGCGAGGAAACCCGTACCTGCGGTAATTGCGGCGAGACCGAAAAGAGAGCCATTGACGCTCTGGGTCATGACTGCACCTCCGTTACCGTCCCCGCTACCTGCGATGCCGACGGCTACACCGAGTACACCTGTAAGGTTTGCGGTTACAGCTACCGTGACGACGTAGTTGAGGCGATTGGCCACAACTACGAAGCTACCGTCACCGCACCCACCTGCACCGACAAGGGTTACACCACTTACACCTGTAAGAACTGCGGCGACAGCTACATCACCGACTACGTTGATGCGCTGGGTCATACCTTCGGCGAGTGGAAGGTGACCAAGGCCGCCACCTGCACCGAGGAAGGTGTTGAAACCA
>SVLX01000053.1 GCA_015067725.1 Oscillospiraceae bacterium
GCTGATGTCCGGCGTGACCGGGGCACTTTCCGATAAGCTGGACAATATGGAGCCCTACCCCTTCTATCTGGATGGGCGGATTCAGTATGGAATGTCCGCGGCAGAGGTGCAGGCGGTGCTGGGTGCGCCGGTATCCAGTGTGGATTTGACCGAAAATGAGGAATTCAGTATGCCGGTGGCGATGCTGGATTATGACTGGACTTTTGCAGAGAAAGAGTCTACCCTGGAATTTATGTTTATTGGGGATAACCTCTGTTACAGTACATTGTCCATTCCTTGCGAAGATGCGGAAAGAGACCAACTGGTGGATGCAGTAAAAAAGCTGGTGGAAGAAGCATATGGGGAGATGACCGGCTTCCGTTGGATACCTGTGGGTCTGCAAATAGAAGACGAAAAGATGCTTGCCCAGTTTCGCCTGACCCAGGGCACATCAAGCCTTCAGGGCACCATCACGGCCTCTGTGGGAGAGATTGTATTTACCTGTACAGCCCAATAAGCGCAGTCCTGCCACAAAATAGACGGCAGTGTGAAGCTGTTTGCCTATTGTGAAGAAGGCATGGAGCAGGAAATTGTGGACAGTATGGAACGGATGGTACGGGAAGCCTATGGAGAAATGCCCGGCTTTTTCTGGAGTGCTATGGATTCCAATTTTACGGATATTTGGATGTTTGGCATGGGTTTGGGTAGCGGTGGCATTGGTGGTGACATCATGGTCAGTCCGGGTGAGGTGTTCTTTACCTGCACCGCGGGATGAATGACCCGTTTCCGGAATAAGCGACCGATACTGCGACAATTATACCATATTTTATCAAAAAGGAGAATAGATTATGAAAAAGAAAGTCAGAATTATGGCGGTTTTGCTTACGCTGGTGCTGTTGCTCACCGGCTGTCAGAGTATTGCGGAGGGGCTGATGTCCGGCGTGACCGGGGCACTTTCCGATAAGCTGGACAATATGGAGCCCTACCCCTTCTATCTGGATGGGCGGATTCAGTATGGAATGTCCGCGGCAGAGGTGCAGGCGGTGCTGGGCGCGCCGGTATCCAGTGCGGATTTGACCGAAGATGAGGAATTCAGTATGCCGGTGGCGATGCTGGATTATGACTGGACCATTGCCGGGAAGAAGGCGACCTTGCAACTGATGTTCATTGGGGATAACCTTTGCGAAGGTAAGCTGACCATCCCCTGTGAAGCCACGGAAAGAGCCGGACTGGTGGATGAGGTAAAGAAGCTGGTGGAGGAAGCCTACGGGGACATGACCGGCTTCACCTGGGAGAATATGACAGATGATGCGGAAAACGAGGTTGGGTATATGGCCCAGTTCTCTCTGACGCAGGGCGTATCGGGTTTCCGGGGCGAAATCACGGCAATTGGCGGAGAATTGATCGTTTCGTGTATTGCGGTTTGAGCAGATAGAATTGTGACCAATGTGCCGGCTGTGGGGTATAATGTGAAATGAAGGAGAACGACATGATAAAACTGGGCATTATCGGTGCCATGGATATTGAAGTGGCACTCTTGAAAGAACAACTGACCGACCCGAAAGTCACCCATAAGGCGGGCTCTGAATTCTGGGAGGGGACGCTCCGTGGGCTCAGTGTGGTCATTGTCCGCTGTGGGGTGGGGAAGGTCAATGCTGCCCTGTGCGTACAGATTTTGGCGGACCTGTTTGGTGTGACCCACATTGTCAATACGGGCATTGCCGGGTCTATGGATGCGGATTTGGACATCGGCGATTTGGTGGTGGCCACTGAAGCCATGTACCATGACATGACCGTCACCATTTTCGGCTACCCCAGAGGACAGGTGCCGGGGATGGATGTACAGGCTTTCCCGGCAGATGAAGCATTGAGCGAAGCCGCCGCCGCCGCCTGCGCCAAAAGAGCTGTGCGGTTTAAGCGGGGGCGCATTGTCTCCGGCGACCAGTTTGTGGGAGACAGCGCCGTAAAGGATGACATTCTGGAGAATTGCGGCGGACTGTGCGTGGAAATGGAGAGTGCCGCCATTGCCCATGCCGCTTACCGCAATGGGATTCCCTTCGCCATCCTCCGGGCGATTTCCGACAAGGCAGACGACTCGGCCACCATGGATTACCCCACATTTGAAGCGAAGGCCGCCAGAGATTGCGCGGCGATCACGGCGACAATGGCGGAGACTCTGGCAAAGTAACAACCTGAGAACCGGCAACCAAACGCAGTGGGTTAAGTGCCGTATAATCCTTCCCGGATATGGGCAGGAATTTGCCGGGACAGTATTCTGTCTGCCCGGCAAGGAAGTGCGACATACCGCAAGAAAGGTCTGATGATATGCTTCATATCTACTTTGGAGATATGCCTGAGGCGATTTTCAATACAGAGGTTTATTTTAAGAATGTTTATGACGAAAAATGGCTGATGGATGATTTTGCCAAGGCTGTGGTCAAGGGTGTGGACAAGTCGGAGATTCTGGACAAGTTCTTAATCCGCAGTCCTGTGCTTGGGCTGATTCCTCCCCTGATGCTCTCCGGCGGGACAAAGACGCTGTTGCTCATCAAGAATTGCCCGAAACAGGTGTTCAATGCGTCCAATTGTGGGGATAACTGTGCGAAATATATCCTGCGGATGGCGAAAGAGCGGGATGTGACCATCAATCTTCATCACTTGATGCGGTTCAAAGAGCCATTCAGCATTCATGTTATCAATGATGATACTGTCGTGGAAACCATGATGCAACTGCTGATGGTTGCGGCGCAGTATGTCTGAGCGGAGGGCGTATGAAGGGAACATATACCGTAAAAATCCGCAACAACACAGTGGCATTTACCCTGAGAATTGAGCGGAATATCACCATCATCCGGGGAGACAGCGCAACAGGCAAAACCACATTCATTGATATGCTGGTAAGCCATGAGCGATTTGGCCCACAAAGTGGGGTTAGGGTTCAATCAGAAAAAGACTGCCATGTCCTGACCGATTTTGACTGGGCAGACCGTCTTCCGGCCATACGCAACAGTATCATTTTTGTGGACGAAGGCAACCGGTTTGTCTCTACCAGAGAATTTGCTCAGGCTATCCAGGGGACGGACAATTATTATGTTTTGGTAACCCGAAAGAGTCTGTATCAACTGCCTTACAGTGTAAATGCGGTTTTGCGACTTAAAACCACCACCAGCAAATTCGACATCACTTATGTCAAATCGTACCCGATGTATACCCACCTGGATGAACCGGATGATTTGCTGCAGCGGACAGAATCGATTTTGACGGAGGATTCCAATTCCGGTTATGAGATGTTTGCTGAAATGGCAAGACGTTATGGAATCCAATGTGACAGCGCAGAAGGCAAGTCCAATATCCTGCTCAGGCTGAGACAGGCGGAAGGCACCAGAATGCTCGTTGTGGCAGATGGTGCGGCTTTTGGTGCGGAGATGGATAAGGTCTATGCGTTTTGCCAATTGCATCCGGGGAAAGTCTGGTTGTACCTCCCGGAATCCTTTGAGTGGCTGATTCTGAAATCCGGGGTATTGGGTGAGCGGAGAACCCCCAGAGACATTCTTGCAGACCCGGCCTCTTTTATTGACAGCCGTGAATTTCTGAGCTGGGAACAATTCTTCACCCGCTTGTTAATGGAATTGACCGATGAAACCTATATGCAATACAACAAGCACCACCTCAATCCGTTCTATCTGCAACCGGGTAATGTTTACCGTATTCTGGAAACTATGGCCGAGCCCTGAACGGATTGGCGACTGTGCGATAAAGACTGCAGAGAATACCGCAATCCAAACCAGAAACCACCAAGAAAAAACCGATACCAATACACCCATGCCCAATTGGTTAGGCATGGGTGTATTTTGTTGCGCCTGCAGATGGTGGGACTACCGGAGAATCAGTTCTTCGCCCTCTGCATCCACAGTCACGGTCTGACCCGGCAGTACCGTCCCGGTCAGGAGTTTTTTGGCCAGCATAGTTTCTACAGTATGCTGGAGATAGCGGCGCAGAGGTCTTGCGCCATACTGGGGGTCATAGGCGGTATCCACAACAAACTCCCGGGCGGCGGGGGTCAGGGTACAGGTAATCTCCTGCTGCTCCAGTCGCCGGTTTAACTCTGCCAGCATCAGATCAATGATGCCCATAATGTCCTGGCGCACCAGCGGCTTATAGAAGACAATCTCGTCCAGCCGGTTCAGGAATTCCGGACGGAAGGTATGGCGCAGAAGTTGTTCGGTCTGGGTTTTGGCTTCGGGGGAGATGTTGCCGTCGCTGTCAATACCTTCGAGAAGATACGCTGAGCCCAGATTGGAGGTCAGGATGATGATGGTGTTCTTGAAGTCCACGGTTCTGCCCTGAGAATCGGTGATGCGGCCATCATCCAGAACCTGCAACAGCACATTGAATACATCGGGATGGGCCTTTTCCACCTCGTCAAAGAGAACCACGCAGTAGGGCTTGCGGCGAACGGCCTCGGTGAGCTGTCCGCCCTCCTCATAGCCCACATAGCCGGGAGGCGCGCCGATGAGACGGGAGACGGCAAATTTCTCCATATACTCCGACATATCAATGCGAACCAGATTGTTTTCGTCGTCAAACAGAGCCTCCGCCAGGGTTTTGGCCAGCTCTGTCTTGCCCACGCCGGTGGGCCCCAGGAACAGGAAGGAGCCAATGGGACGGTTGGGGTCCTGAATTCCGGCGCGGCTGCGCTGAATGGCCTCAGTTACTGCCTGCACGGCCTCGTTCTGCCCGACCACCCGGCGGTGGAGTGTCTCATCCAGCCGCAGGAGCTTATCCCGCTCGCTCTGCACCAGCCGGGAGACAGGGATGCCGGTCCATCGCTCCACAATGGCGGCAATCTCATCCTCGGTCACCTTATCCCGGAGCATGGAGTCTTCCTTTTTGCCCTGTGCCATCAGCTCCAGATGCTCAAGCTGTCGCCGGGCCTCGGGGAGCTGACCATATTTCAGCTCTGCCGCCCGCTCCAGGTCGTAATTCTGCTGAGCGGCTTCAATCTGGCGGTTCAATTCCTCGATGTGCTCCCGGAGCTGCTGAATCTGTCCAATGGCGTTCTTTTCGTTCTCCCAGCGGGCCTTGCGGGCATTGAGGGTTTCCCGTTCCTCGGCCAGCTCCTTTTGCAGTTCAACCAGCCGGGCGGCGGAGCGGGGGTCGTCCTCTTTCTTCAGAGCGGCTTCCTCAATCTCCAACTGGATGATTTTTCGGGAGATACGATCCAGCTCTGTGGGCATAGAGTCCATCTCTGTCCGGATTAAGGCACAGCCCTCGTCAATCAGGTCGATGGCCTTATCGGGGAGGAAACGGTCGGTGATATAGCGGTGGGAGAGGGTAGCGGCGGCGATGATGGCAGGGTCAGTGATTTTGACACCGTGATAGACCTCGTACCGCTCTTTGAGTCCCCGGAGGATGGCAATGGTGTCCTCCACCGTGGGTTCGGTAACCAGCACGCTCTGGAATCTGCGCTCCAGTGCCGGGTCTTTCTCGATATACTTGCGGTACTCGTCCAGGGTGGTTGCGCCGATGCAGTGCAGTTCGCCCCGGGCCAGCATGGGCTTTAAGAGGTTGCCGGCATCCATGGCCCCGTCGGTTTTGCCGGCGCCGACGATGGTGTGAAGTTCGTCAATAAAGAGGATAATCTGCCCGTCGGAGGCCTTGACTTCGTTGAGGACGGCCTTTAACCGCTCCTCAAATTCGCCCCGGTATTTGGCACCGGCAATCAGCGCACCCATATCCAGAGAGAAGATGGTCTTCTCCTGCAGGCTCTTGGGCACGTCGCCCCGGACGATTCTCTGGGCCAGTCCCTCGGCAATGGCGGTCTTGCCCACGCCCGGTTCGCCAATGAGGACGGGGTTATTCTTGGTTTTCCGGCTGAGAATGCGAATCACATTGCGGATTTCTTCGTCTCTGCCGATGACGGGGTCGGTTTTCTGCTCTCTTGCCCGGCGAACCAGGTCGGTGCCGTATTTGCTCAGGGCTTCGTAAGTGCCCTCGGGGGAGTCGGTGGTGACCCGCTGGTTGCCCCGGATGGCCTGCAATGCCCGGAGGCAGTCCTCTTTGTGGATGTTATAGGTGGCAAACAGCTTCTTGACACCGTCCTGCGCGGTATCGATGAGGGCCAGCAACAGATGCTCCACGGAGACATATTCATCGCCCATGGTCTTGGCTTCCTCCTCGGCATCCAGAAAGAGCTGATCGGTGGCCTGGGAGATATAGAACTTGTCGGCCTCCCGGCTGCCGGAGACCCGGGGCAGTTTCTGCAGCTCGGCTTCTGCGGCGGCGGTCAGGCTGTCGGTGGAGATGTCCATTTTCTTCAGCAGTTCCCGGGCCAAACCCTGCTCCTGACGCAAAAGGGCCAGAAGGACATGGATTTGCTCCAGAAGTTGGTGGCTGTTCTCTCTGGCGATGGACTGGGCCTGCTGTACGGCCTCCAGAGATTTGCGGGTATAGTGTTCAAAATTCATGGTGACGCTCCTTTCTTTGAGGGGTCAATGGTGGATTTTAGCACTCTATGTTTGTGAGTGCTAATCTTGTTTGCCTTAACTATACACCATTTTTCCCAAAAGTCAAGGGGGCGAATCGTGAATTATTTGTGAAGTGGGATATTCCGGGCGCAAAAAGCGAGGCTGAAAACAGCCTCGCTATCTTGGTTTACTTAAGAAACATTGCCAAAGTTGTCACAGACCAAACTGAAACTTACCGGTACATCTGGATACAGAAACTTATTGAGTTCGCCAACCAGAGCGATTGCACCACCTTCGGAGCTAAAGTAGGTTTGAGAGAAGCTCCACCCACTGTAAGTATCCAGTCTGGAAATACTCTTGGAAATGACACTGCAACTGGTGCCATTATAGCTGAAGGTGCCAGTGATCGCAATGATAGCGATCACATTGTCCTTATAGGTAAAGGTTCTCTGCTTTTCTGCGGTCCTGGTGTTGGAACGGACTATGGAATCGGAAATGACCAAAACTGTCTCCATGGCGAACCCATTGCCCAAGTCCTCTGTGTAGCAGATTGTTGTTGCGGCAGTGGGTTCTGTAGCATGGGCGCCAGTGGCTGTGGTGAACAAAATCGCTAACAGTACGATAATAGCGGTGAACTTTTTCATGGTGAATCCTCCTTTGCTGGATGAGGTGTGTTATTCAATAACTCGAATTATTTCTTCTGCGACAATGATAACTTCTCTGGTAGCCAATGCAAAAATGGTGAGCGACACAAGCATTGCAAACAGCACGCCAGATGCAAAGCCCAGTCCGATTCTGCGGCATTTCCGTTGGTGTAAGTACCGCGTTTGATCTTTCAGGGATATGTTTGCCATCAGAGACGCGGCCATTTCGCCCGGCGCACCGAAAGCTTTGCATAGTTGCTCCCAGGTGGGGTTAGTCACATCTTCGAGGTAATGCTCCTGAAATTTTCGATAATCGTCCATCAGGGTGCGTCTGGTTTTGCGGTCACAATGCAGATTCTTGTGTACTTGCCGCTTATAACGCTTTGTCTGTTTCGTCATCAGGACAGCCTCCTTCATTCAAAATGGAATCTACACCTTTTTGGATATTCCGGTAAGCAACGAGAAGGGCATCGAGGTGTGCTTGCCCGCTGGGGGTGATGGCATAATACTGCCGGCGGCGGCCATCGGGTGCATTGCGTTTCTTTAGTTCCTCCACATAACCGTCATCCATGAGACGGTAAAGAGAGGCATAGGGGAACACAACCTGCAGGACGCCACCGCTCTTACTGGCGATGGATTCGATGATTTCCTGAATATAGTGCTCCCGGCTGGAGAGGGTGTGGAGAACCAACATTTCGGTTAAGGCTTTCTTCATGCCTTCTCCCAAGGCGTGCTGAACGGGGTTGGATGAGTGTTCTCCTTTCATAGCGGCATCCCTACTTTCTATTTTAGGATATAACAATGATAGCAGATACTTGCGGATTTGTCAATTTATTTTTAGAAATAAAATGGGGAAATCAAGAGAAAATGATGCTCTTTACCCGGAGAACTGGAAAATAGGTTGCTTTTTTGATTTCACAGGCGCTTAGGCATATCGTTTTGAGGAATATTCGGGCGTTGCGGCGGAAATGTTATTTTGCGATTTAAGGTATGACACCGTCAATAGACACTTGCGAACATTATAAATTGTTTTTCAAAAACTCAGTCACAGAGAAATAAAAAGCTTATTTTGTTGAAAATGGTGATTGACAAATTGCAGGGTTTATGATAAGATATCATTACACCAAAGAATGGTGACAAAACATAACTGAGAAACGGAGGAGATTCCGATGGGCTAATTATTGCCGATTCGTTTTTTTGGAGCAAGGCTCTCCGATGTCCACTCTCTCACCCATGATGAGCGGTATGTATGCCAAGGCGCAGATACCGCTTAGGATTAGGAAAGGAGTTTATTATGTTCAACAAGACTTTCATGAAACTGTTCGCGGTGGTCATGGTTCTTGCCGTGATGTTCCAACTGGCCATGCCTGCTTCGGCCTACAACTGGACAAGCTCGGGATACCAGTATTCCGGCACGATTACTTCCTCCGGAACCACCAATTTCTTCTCAATGCACAACGCTACGGATTATGTAGACCATGTGGGTGGAACCACTTCTACCATCAGGGCTACAGTACGGAGTTCACACCAGAAGACGGCGAGTAACCCTCTTGGCGATTATTATAGTGGAAAGATTTCTTACGTTCTTTCTAGCTATAATTATGCGGATATCGTGGCGCGAACAATTTATGTCGGCGATAGCGTCACTGTTCCGCCAACAGCAACGAGTGGCAGGTACATTATGGCTGTTCGTTTCCCCGGGGGCAATATTACCGTTACCGTGAAGAAGTATGCCGTCGATGCCGATGGGAATCTCTATCTGGTCATGACGGACACCAGCTTGAAGTCGAGCTATACACCGGTAATCGGTGCGACTGTGCTGGCTTACTATGCCTATTGATGAGGAACAATTCTATTGGGTTGCAACACAGGTTGCAACCCAATCTGTAAACTGAGTGAGGTGAAACAATGAAAAAGCATTTAAAATGGATTTGCATCATTCTGTGTGTGGTTGGATTGCTGTGCGCTTGTGGTCCGGAACAAAACCAAGAACAACAGATGGCTACCAATTTGACCACCGAATCAACACAACCGAGTGTGCAAATGACACAGCCTGAGCCAACAGAGCCTGCGCTGGAAAAGGAAGACCCTCTGGCTACTGCCCCTCAGTTCCCGGAAGAATATGAGGTGGTTGCAGTGGAACCCCAGGATATGGCCCTGGTTTATCCGACGGATTGTGACTTTGAATATGTGTTTGATACAATTGGCTCTTATGACTATCTCATTCAGATTTTCTCCAAGGAGCCCATTGATGTCAATGCGGTAAAAGCCGATGCAATCGGTACAGAATCAGAGACATTTCTCTGCTCGGATAACACCGATTTCAGCTATGAGACCTGTAACGGCAACTATATGCAAAATGACTATAATGCCTACCTCTACCAGACGCAGCACGGTATTGATTGGAAAATTGCAGGTGAGTTGCTTGAAAAGAGCCAAAATGAGCCGTATTCTTTAGAAGCAGGGAACGCATACTCCGAGTACGTCAGTCAGTATTTGGATTTATACGAGCTTGAAAAGAAGGCGTATATGGATAGCTGCCCATATTATTATTACCGGCTGAACATTTATTTTGAAGTGCCCGAAATGGGAGCAACCGAACCGGAAATCGTAGAGCAAATTGAGGTTGAACTGGAAGGTCAAACCTACATGCTGGATATCGGACAAATTAGAATACAACCCCTTCCGGATCCAACTGCACCGGATAGCCAGAGCTGGGGCAAAGGAATGCGGGGCACGAGCTTTGGGGGGAATATGATTTTGATGCCGTGGAATCGTGGCTTCTTTACCGATGAGATTTCCTTTGAGGCGGAAGAGGACATAACTTTGCGACAGTTAAAGACTACTGGGCAAACCAGTGTAGTCCTTGGAGATATACATATTAAGTGCACCAAGGAGAATAATCAAAGTCTTGACCAGACTTGGGATGGTTCTTCGGCTTTCTATATCGATCAAGGAGACTCGGTCAGCATCAGCTTTACTTGCTATGACCCTCGGATGGCGGGCAGAATGGTGTATTTCAATGCTGTTCGGTACGCCTTGCAGTATTCACTGAACGACGGAGACTATACACTAATCAGCGGGACAACCATACACACCGGGGATAACCTGTATGACCTGTGTGCGCAATATCTGGAAGGAACTGACCTGAGCAGTTATTTCATCCATTACTATAACTTGCTGGACAGCTACCTCCATCAGAACCAGAGAAATCCAGGATAATTCCAGTGCACGCCATACCCGGATGGGTGACCTGACCGGGTATGGCACCGACAGCTTATGGGAAGTCACTTGTTTTGAACGTAAAGGGCATGGCAATACCATGCCCTGATTTCGCTAAGGGGTGATTTTTGGTGAAACAATTTGTCCATGCCTGCCATATGGTGTGGCGTAACCGCAAGAGCTATGCCTTGCTCTCGGTTACGGTCGTATTGACCTTTTCATTCCTGCTGGGATACTTGCTGTATACTGATTCGATGATGTACAATCGGTATAAGTTTTACTTGCGCACGGATCGCAATGTGGTTATCGTATCGTCTCCAGATTGGCCAAATCAATATTTTGAACTGTTTTACCAGAAAACAGAAGAGGCCGGCTCTGCTGAACGCTACACCATCTTAAGCCTTATTTCTGAGCAAAGTATCTCGCTGCCGCAAATGGAAAATGGTATGCAAACCGACATTCTTCAGGATTGCTCGTTTATTCCCAGGCATGTTTGGACGGTTTATGACTTGAATGCTGCCGAAATTGAGCCACTGACGGTTCAATGGCTGGATGGGAGGGACGGCGAGACCGTAAATCTGGGCAAACGGGAAATGCTGATGGAGCGCTCCCTGTTTGAATTCCTGAAATTGGATCAGGAAGAAAAACCAACATATGAACTTCGCTTAAAGACGCGTGAGCAAACCGAGATTATTGATGGCAAACTTGTTCTCAGCGTTCCTTCGCAGACGGTTTCTTATGAGATGAACGTGGCGGGAATTATCGAAACCGTCAATGGCGACATCTATCGAAAGCATGGAACATCTATTGAAGGGTCGCATATTAGCGGTGAGATGTACTTGCCCATGTCTTTGCTGGATGAGCTTCCCGACGAAGTGCGGGATAGCCTTGAGTTCCGGCGTCATGATGTCTATTATACCGATGTTCCGGAGGTTACAACTTCGTTCGCAGACACAATGGGGAACATATATGGTGGCGGAGTTGCCAAAAGCTCCTATATGTTACGGGATGCCGCCATCAAAGCCATCAACAACGCCAACCGCAACAAGGCCATCATTGCCGCCGCCCTCTTTGTCATTCTGGGCATCAGTCTCTATTCCTGCTTCACCAATGCCCTGAAAGACCGGAAATTTGAAATCGGCGTTAAGCGGGCCATTGGTGCCTCCGGGTGGAGCATTATCCGGCAGTTCCTCTATGAGGGGCTTCTGGTTATGGGCGCGGATATTCTGCTGTCCGTGGCGCTGATTGCGGATTTGGCCGTCATCTATAAGTATGTCCTGTCCCGAATGCCGGAAATGGTGGAGCGGTACGAAGCCTTCATCATTTATCTGAGCCCCTGGTCTGCCGGGATGTTTGCTCTGTGCGCCATGGGGCTGACCATTGGATTCAGTCTCATCTTCGCCTGGCAATCCACCCAGGTGCAGATTGTGGACTACCTGAAAGCGGAATGATTTCCACGGAGAAATGACAAAGGAGGAATTGACATGAAGTTCTTGAAATTCCTGGGCAAGACCCTGCTGTGGCTCCTGATTCTGGCCATTCTGGTCTGCCCCATTTATCTGATTTTCCGACTCTCTGCCCAGGAACTGGCCCAGTATGAGACGCCACCACCACCGGTGATTCTGGACAGTGCCTATGGGGATATTTGCCCGGCTTATCGGGGTGACCTCCATGAATTCGTTACCCTGAATGGGGAATTCGTCTGCCATGACTATGCCTATATGGAGCTGGATTACAAAGACCCCTCTCTGATTCGCTGGGAGGTATCGCCGGGGGAACTGATTACCCCGGAGCAGGTGCTGGGCTGGTATAAGGATGAACCCGTTATCTCCTCCGTGACCGGGATGATCTCCTCCATGCAAACCTATGGTCAGGATGCTTATATTCAGGTCAGGTGCATTGCCCCCACCGTGCTGGAGTGCCGGGTGGAGGATTCCGTTTTGCGGGCTCTGCGGCGTGGCGAAACCCTGACCACCGGAGACGGTATGGGGGTAAGTTTGCTCTATACCGCGCCCATGAAAAATCCGGACGGCAGTACCACCATCCGGCTGTCTGTCGAGGGCGAAGAAGGGGCTTATGGCCAGCAGATGGAGGAATTGACCGTCTATACCGGCAGAGTCTATACCGGCGTATTGATGGTGGATTCCCGCTGCGTCTATCAGCGGCAACACGGAGAGGGCGAGCCATGGTATATGCGTCAGGTTTCTGTTGACGGCATTGTCCTTCAGGAAGTCGAGGTGCAGGTGGGTTACAATGACGGGAAATACATCTGTGTCACCGGGGTGAACGAAGGCGAGTTCTTTGATGCCGGTTACAAGAGTGTATTGGCAGGTGGTGCGCAGTGAAAGAACTGAACGTTCAGCTTCGGCATATCCAAAAGAGCTATGGTCGCCCGGTGCTCACGGACATCAATCTGGACATCACCAATGACAGCTATATCACCGTAGTGGGCAAGTCCGGCTCAGGCAAGTCCACCCTGCTGAATATTCTGGGTCTGGTTGAGGGGTACGATGCTGGGGAATTCCTCTGGAGCGGTAAGCGCATTCGTAATGGGACGGACTATTCCCGCCTGCGTTTGGAGCGGATTGGCTTTATTTTTCAGAGCTATAACCTGATTCCCACTCTGTCCTGCAAGGAGAATATTCTGATGCCCACCCTCTATAACCGGCGGAGCAAGGTGCAGAACTTTGATGAGCTGGTGGCGCTGTTGGACATCGGCCATTTGCTGGACCAGCGGGTCACCACCCTCTCCGGCGGCGAGAAACAGCGGGTGGCCATTGCCCGGGCGCTGATTCTCGACCCCTGCCTGATTCTGGCGGATGAACCCACCGGAAATCTGGACACCCAGAACCGGGACATTATCTTCCGCCTGCTGCAACACGAGCATGAAAAAGGGCGGGGTATCCTGATCATCACCCACGATACCGACATCGCCGCACGAGCCGAAACCCAGTATCTTTTGGAGGGCGGTATCCTCCATCCAAAGGGCTAAAGATGGCTGGTGGTTAAAACAAAGAAAACAGGAAGTTTTAACGGCAGCAGCCGGAAACTTCCTGTTTTTTGCCTGTTCAATCGGGAAAATGGAAAGGTTTGGCCAAAATGAAGGGATGTTCTTTTATTGGGGACAGCTTTGGCGCAGAATTGTCTTTAACTTAAAACAAACTTCACAATTTAAGCCTTACTTCTTAATATCTATAAGGTATAGTATAGGTGTTAGGTTTCTTCTTCATTTTTTTCTACCTCTCTTTTGCTTTTGTGGGAAGCGCCCTCTCTGGTCTGGTCAACCGGAGAGGGCGTTTTTCTGCTGATCACGGAGAAAAAGAGAGCAATTCCTCCAGCCGTTTGATGAGTGAGGGGGCTTTTTTGGTATCAAAGCCGGAGTAAGCCACCACCAGACAGTGCCGGTCGCTTTCCCGGGGGCGCAGACAGTGGTCAGACAGACAGTTGACCCGGATACCTGCCCGGGCACACAGGGCTTTTAATTCCTCGTCGGAGCGGTGGGTGCTTACCCGCAGGAGAAAGTGCAGTCCCGCATCCTGCTCCAGAATCTCAATGCTGTCCCGGAAGGCGGCAGTCTCCAATGCGGCAATCAGGGTATCCCGTTGCTCCCGGTAGTATTTCTTCATCCGGGACAGATGCTTCTCAAAGTAACCCCGGCTTAAAAACCGGGCCAAGGTGTACTGCTCAAAACTGGGGACGGTACAGGCATAAAAACCCAGCTTCTCCCGGAATTGCCCCATGAGCTCCGGCGGCAGCACCGCATAGCTGATGCGGATGGAGGGGGCGATGGATTTGGTGAAGGAATTTAAGTAGATGACCCGCCCGGAGTGGTCGATGGATTGCATGGTGGGGATGGGACGACCGGCCAGGCGGAATTCGCTGTCATAGTCGTCTTCAATGATGTATCGCCCCTCTGCCGCCTGCGCCCAGGAAATCAGAGCCTGCCGGCGACCGATGGGGGTGACAATGCCGGTGGGGAAATGGTGAGACGGAGACAGATGCACCACATTCGCCCCGGTCAGAGAGTCGGGGATTACGCCGTCACCGTCCAAAGGTACGGCCCGGCAGGTGACGCCTGCCGCCTCATAGACCCGGCGGATTTTGCTGTAGCCCGGGTCTTCCACGGCATAGACACGGTCATGCCCCAGAAGCTGAATCAACAGATTATAGAGAAAGTCCGCACCGGCACCCACCAGAATCTGCTCCGGAGAGACGGACATGGAGCGGAAGTCATGGAGATATCCGGCGATGGCTTGCCGCAGGACGGTTGCGCCGCAGATGGGTACGGGGCGCAACAGCTCCTGCCCATAGTCCAGCATCACTTCCCGCATCAGCTTCGCCCAGACGGAAAAGGGGAAGGCTTTCTCCGGCAGCAGATTGGAGGTCAGGTCTGCCGCCCAGTCTTCCTGCCGGGGTTCCGGTGCGGGGGATAAAGGCTGTGCCGTGGGAATGACGCCGCCGGTCACAGCCTCCACAAAATAACCCACTTTCTCCCGGGAATAAAGGTAGCCCTCAGCCAGAAGCTGGTTGTAGGCGGTCTCCACCGTGACTTTGCTGATTTTTAAATGCTCGGCCAGAGCCCGTTTAGAGGGCAGTTTTGTCCCGGGGGCGAGAGTGCCACCGAGAATGTCTGCCCGGATGGCCCGGTACAGGGCATCGTACATAGGACCGTGGGTTTTGGTTAAATCATATGTGAGCATGGTTCACCTCTGGCCCGGCGCATAAGATGTGAATAAAGGAAACTGGTCGGGCCAGAACCATTTTACCCCAAGATCACCCCAAAGGCAAGACCTAACTGCCCAAAAGTACCGGCTGAAGCTGTTTTCCGGACAGAGCAGCGGCAATGGCGGGCGTCAACAGCTCCGGCTCGGCCACCAGACTGGTGGGTTTCCCGATGGGGTCATCCTGCCGGAAGGGAACAAAATAATAGTGCTTCCTGGCCAGAAGTCTGCCGATATTCTCTGCCGCTGTGGACAGACCGTCGTTGGTGGAAATGGCCAAAAGTACCGGACGACCATTGCGCAGGTGACTCTTTGCCGCCATGGTTACCGGTCCGTCTGCAATGCCGTGGGACAATTTGGCCAGAGTATTGCCGGTGCAGGGAGCAATCACCAGCAAATCCAGCAGTTTTTTTGGCCCCAGTGGCTCTACATCGGATATGGTTTTCAGTACCGGATGACCGGTGATTTTCTCCGCCCGTGCCATGTGCTCACCGGCAAGACCGAACCGGCTGTCGGTGCTTTGGCTGGCCAGAGAGAAAATGGGAATAACCCGCTCGTAGGCGGCTTTCACCTGCATCAGTGCGGCGAAAGTCTTCTCATAGGTACACATTGACCCGCAAAATGCGAACCCGATGGTTTTATTTTCCATAGTCTAACCCCTTTCCGCTTCCGCAAGACGCAAAATGGTCCTGCCAATCAGTCGACCTGCAGTTTCCGGTGCGTAACTCCCGGGAAGTCCTGTGGCGGAAACCACCGGACGCAAGGCGGAGCTCTCCAGCCCCGGCACGGAAGCCAAATCAATCAGCAGGCATTCCTCCCCGGCCTGCATCAATTCCACCGCCGAATAGACTGGCGCGGGAATCGTATTGAAAATGGCCCGAAACCGCCCCAGTCCATGGGTGTCTC
This sequence comes from Oscillospiraceae bacterium, assembly GCA_015067725.1. GTDB lineage: Bacteria > Bacillota > Clostridia > Oscillospirales > Oscillospiraceae > Faecousia. Next base: position 15,940 of record SVLX01000053.1, read on the forward strand.
CCGTAACCATTGCGCCATAGCCCATAGCCCGGATGAGACCCAAATCCCGTTCTTTTCGGGCACAGACGGTGACTTTTGCCCCCAAAGCCTGTAACTTTCGTGCCAGAAGTTGACCGATCCTGCCCCAACCACAGACAAGCACCGCCTGCCCCTGCAGGGTAACCGGCAGACGGCTCGTGGCCAGAGACACGGCGCCCTCCGCAGTGATCTCTCCATTGGCGGCGGTAAATGTCTCGTCCTGTTGATAATCCAGAATCTTTGCCCCGGTCGATGTCAGCAAATCCCGGTACCGGTCCAGTAAACCGCCAAAAACCGTCACCCCGGGCCTCAGCAAAGGCAGCAGCTCCGTGACTGCCGGACCGCCATTGATGTTCTCTGCGTGAAAAGCGGGCAGCGGCAGGACAAGACATTGAGCCTCCGTCGCCGGCCAGGGCAGGATATGATATCCTGCTGCCCAAATCTCCTCCATGGCCCAACGCATTCGCCGGTCACCACCAATAAACGTAAACTGCGCGTCATGCTCCATAACCATACCCCCTAAGCATACTATGTTAAGCGGGGAAATATGTGCCGCAGGCTTGTAATTTGGTGAAAAGTCGAGTATAATACAGAAAAACAGGAAGGCTGGTGTTTTATGGAAAGATATGGTTTCATCCGGGACATGATGGATGTGAAAATTTTGATTCTCTTTGTGACTGCCCGGCTCAATGCCCCTGCCACCATTCAGGAAATCTATGAATTGTGTTATCAGGATGAGAAACTTACCTATTTTGACGTCTGCGATGCCGTTCCCGATCTGGTTAAATCCGGCCACCTGGAGGAGTCGGAAGAAGGGCGGTACGCAATTACCGATCTGGGACGGGAGCATGGTGCATTGACGGAGGATTCCGTGGCTTATACCGTCCGGGAGCGGGCGAGAAAAGCCGTTGAGCGGTATAACCGGGACTTAAAGCGCAGCGGCTTCGTCCGCACGGAGATTGTCTCCCAGGAGGATGGGAATTATCTCGCCCGACTGCAACTGGATGATGCTCAGGGAAAGCTGATGAGTCTGGAACTGATGGCACCCAATCAGCCCCAGGCGGCGGTCATCTGCCGGTCGTTCCAGAGAAATGCAGAGCTGGTATACAATTTACTGATGGAAGACCTGCTGGATGAAGATGAATTTGGGGCATGACCGGAATATTCGTAAAATAACACTTGCAAGTTCGTTAAAAGTGTGATATACTAGCATCAAGCCGGTGAACCGGAGAAACGAAAGGAGCGACATAATATGAAATTCCAGTTCAGTGAGAAGAAAGTCCGACTGCCCGAGAACGTCCACGCCTACGCCGAGAAAAAGGTGACGAAGCTGGATCGCTATTTTGACGGTGAGACCGAAGCACTTGTCGCTTTTTCTGTGGAGAAGAACCGCAATAAGGTGGAGCTGACTCTCCATGCCGCAAACACCTGGTTCCGCGCCAGTGAGTCCACGTCCGATATGTTTGCCTCCATTGATGCGGCTGTAGCCACCATCGAAGGGCAGATCCGAAAGAACAAGACCAGACTGGCCCGCCGTCTGCGGCAAGATGCATTTGTCCGCTCTGTCAGCGCTTTGGAAGAGGTCTCCTTTATCCCCGAGAGCCCTGAGGAGAACTTTGAGATCGTCCGGACCAAGAGATTCCCCCTGAAGCCCATGACCCAGGAAGAGGCCATCCTGCAGATGAACCTGCTGGAGCACAGCTTCTTCGCCTTTAGGGATGAGGACAACAACGGCGCTTTTGCTGTGGTCTACCGCAGAAATGACGGTGGCTATGGCCTGATTGAGGATGCCGACTGATTATCTGAGATAAGCCCAAACCGATAGACCTTAACTTATCGCCGCCCTCCGGGGCGGCGATTTTTGGAAGGGAAGAGAGGAAAAAAGGAGGAGAAAAAAGATTCGGAAAAAAAGTGAAAAAATTTGAAAAAAGTGCTTGACAAATCGGAATTCATCTGTTATTATAAGCGAGCGTTCTGCGGAACGGCGAAACACAAAACCAAAAGCCAACATCAGTAAGGCTCCGGACGGCTCGGGAGAGCGGCAGAAAGGAGATTGCTGAGGCGGCCGAAAAAAGTTTGAAAAAACTTGAAAAAAGGTCTTGACAAACGGAAGGTTTTGTGATAAGATAATCTGGCTGTCTGCGAGAGCGGCGGCGAAGAAAAGATGTACCTTGTAAATTGA
>SVLX01000003.1 GCA_015067725.1 Oscillospiraceae bacterium
TGTACCGTTACGCCGGTGCTGAAGAAGTGGAAGAAGATGCTCTGGCTGACTTCACCGATGCCGGTAAGGTCAATGCCTATGCCGTCGATGCCATGAATTGGGCCGTTTCCGTTGGCCTGATCAACGGTGTCGCTGAGGGTGAGCTTGCGCCTCAGGGTAATGCAACCCGGGCTCAGATTGCCACCATCCTTATGCGGTATTGCGAGGGCTGAGAGAAAACCTCTGCGCAAAACTTTTAACTTAAGTTCGCTGTGAGCTGTTTCATGGCGTGTATCTCCTTTCTGCCGGGACTCCTTCGGGGGTCCCGGTTTTTTGCGGCATATCCCAGGCTGTGGAAAAAACAGATGTGGGTTTCCTTTAATTACCGGTACGTTGTTGCCGGACAGCGTTTTTTTAGAAAAAAGTGTTGCAAAATCTATTTGGGTATGGTACTATTAAACCGGGATGTATGAAAATGTGCAGACAATAAAGCGATAACGAGATTATCGAACTATGTCCGCAAGTATTCCTGTGTATCCTCACGTTGCCACTGGCGGCGTTGATGATAAATAAGCCGGATATCCGGTCATAACAAAAGGAGAAACCCAGATGAAACGAACAAGACTACACAAACTCCTGTCTGCGATCATGGCACTGGTCATGGTCCTCACCTGTCTGGTGCCTGCTGCCGGTGCAGTAAGCCCGGAAGAATCGGTTACGGTCAGCAGTGCCGGGGAAATGATTACCCCCAGTGCTGAACTGAACAGGGGCGAAGCTGTGACCATTATGGTTGAGCTGTCCGGTGACACGACCTATGTGCAGACCGGAGACCTCCAGATGGCTGCCGCCGCCACCGATTCCCATTTCGCCACGCTGGCTCGTGCGGAAAGCCAAATTGAAGCGACCTTGAGCCAAAATGTTGAGGTTGAGGAACGTTACAGCCTGCTGTTTAACGGCTTCAGTTTCACCGGCGAGAGATGGATGATCGATGCCATCAACAAGATGGACGGTGTCCGTGCTTTTGAAGCCCCCATGTTTGAGCTGGTTACCCCCACCGATGAGACGGAAATGGACCTGACCCCCAGCATGAGCAAGAGCACCAACCTGACCGGTGCGATTGAGACATGGGATTTGGGCTATAGCGGTGAGGGAATGGCCGTTGCGATCATTGATACCGGTATCCGCCAGACCCATGAGGCTTTCGCCGTTGCTCCGGCAAATCCTAAAGTTGATCTGGCCTATCTGCTGGATGTGTACAATGAATATGGCGAGTACCTCCATGCCGGTACGGTGAAAGACCTCAACGACATCTACTATAGCGAGAAACTGCCGTTTAATTGGGACTATTATGACGGTGATGCCATTCCTAACCATACATCCTCTGACCATGGCTCCCATGTTGCCGGTATCGCTGCCGGTAACAACGGTGCTAACTTCAAGGGTGTTGCACCTGAGGCACAGATTTTCGTGATGCAGGTCTTTAATACCTCCGGCGGTGCATCCTTTGCCACTGTTCTGGCTGCTCTGGAAGACTGTGTCTATCTGGGTGTAGACTCCATCAATATGTCCCTGGGCCTTTGCGCCGCGCATGACAAGTATGACTCTGTGGGCATTGATATGGCCCCTGCTTACAAGGCTCTGGAAGAAGCCGGTATTTCCGTTATCGCTGCCGCCGGTAACGACTATAATGCCTATCGCAGCGAGTCTACATTCGGCACGCTATATTGGGGCGCCCAAAACCCTGACAGTGGTCTTGTGGGCGCACCCGCGATTTTTGAAGGCTCTATGGCCGTTGCCTCCATCACCAACGCGGATAAGAACTCCGGCTATCACATGGTGGCTTATGGCGACGAGTATGTGCCTGTAGCCAGTACCAGAAAGACCACTCCCGCTTTTAATACTCTGGGCTATGGCGAATATGACCTGGTCTATGCCGGTGGCGGTTCTGCTGAAGAAATGGCTGCCGCCAATGTCGCGGGCAAGATCGTTCTGACCGTCCGTGACTCCAACACCTTCGCCTCCAAGGCGCAGAACGCCGTGGCAAACGGAGCCATCGGCATCCTGATTTACAATAATGTTGCCGGCACCGTAAAGACCTCTGCCGCCAGCACCATTCCTGTGGCTACGCTGACCCAGGACGAAGGCCTGCGTTTGGTGGGCAAGCTGACCAACGGTGAAGGCAAGATCACCATCAAGGCCGGTACCCCCTATGCCGCTCTGACGATGGCTGATTCCTCCTCCTGGGGTACTACCCCTGAGCTGGCCATCAAGCCTGAGATCACCGCCCCCGGCGGCACGGTCAACTCTGTCAATGGCAGTAGCAGTGACACCGCCTATAAGAACAATTCCGGTACCTCCATGGCCGCACCCCATGTGGCCGGTGGTGTGCTGCTGGTGAAGCAGCACCTGCGGGAGGTCTATCCCGAGGCTACTGATGCTGAAATCTATAAGCTGGCATACAGCTACCTCATGAGTACCGCCCATCCCATCAATACCTTTGTTCGTCGACAGGGTGCCGGTGTTATGAATGTGGCGGCTGCGGTCAGAACTCAGGCTTACCTGTCCGTCCCCGGTTCTGCCCGTCCCAAGCTGGAGCTGCAGGACAGTGTTGACGGCACCTTTACCTTCACCTTTGAGATCCACAACGATGGTGACACGGCGAAGGAGTATAGCATCATCGGCAGCGCGGTGACGGAGGGTACCACCGTTTACAGCCATAACAACGGTACGCCCGCTTACCGAACCGATGGTTCCGTGAAGGACATCACCAACATGGTGAACTTCAATGGACCCGAGACCGTTGCCGTGGCTGCCAATTCCACCGTCAAGGTCACCATGACCATTGCCGCCAGCGAGGAGCTGCTGGAGATGTACGCCGAACAGTTCACCTCCGGTATGTATCTGGAAGGTCACATCAAGCTGCTGGATCAGGATGCTGACGGTGTTGACCTGGCGATTCCCTATCTGGGCTTCGTGGGCAACTGGAATTACCCCTCCATGATCGATGATGGCTACTACTGGCAGACTGCCACCGGTGAATATAACCCCGCCCAGAGCAGCATCACCAAGGGTACTTACATCGGCTCCGGTATCCGGGATCAGGGGCTGGGTCTGAATCCCTATGCCGATATGAAGGGACAAACCTACCATGCCGACCGTAATGCGATTTCTCCCAACAATGATGGCTTCATGGACTCTGTAGACTATGTGGAGTTCACCCTCCTGCGTAACCCCCGGAGCGTGAAGCTGTACCTGCAGGATGCGGAGGGCAATGTGTTGGCCACCTATCAGGATGCCTCTTATTCTTTCCGTAAGGAATATAATGTCAGCGGCTGGAACGGTGGCCTGGGCTACTCCAGCATGGCCTTCCTGTTCGACGGTGCGGAAATCGATGAAAATGAGACCGCCTACATTGTTTTGGAGGCGTGGCTGGATCGGGAGAGCTTTGACATCACCGAGAATAAGAATGGTCGGCTGGTGTTCCCCGTGACCAAGGATCTGACCGCTCCCGTGGTTACCGCTGTGGATGGCGGTGTGGAGATTCTGGACACCAACTATATCGCCTATTATGCGGTCTATGCCGATGAGAGCCGCACCAGGAAACTCTTTGAGACCGGCGTCTTTGCCATGGAGCGTGGTCAGAAAGAAACCTACACCACAGACCTGACCACCTACTATGTGGCTGTTGCCGACTATGCGCAGAATGAAGCCTTCTACATGGTAGAAAATGGTGTGGTCACCAAGCTGGACAAGGATGGCTTCGGCCATACCACCAAGACCGCTGTGGGTCGTATGTTTGTAAACTATAATACTGGCGAAGAATCCTACGCTTTTGTAGAATACAATCCTGAGACTCACCTGTATCTGAAACCTGTGACGGAAGTCACCAGCGAGAAAAACATTTACAACAATTATTATGGATACTCTGGCCCTGGCGAGGACTTCAGAACCGCGGCCATCAATGTGGACGGCACGGTTTACATCACCTCCAAGGATCATCTGCTGACGCTGGATCCCGAGACCTATGCGTTCACCGAGGTTGCCAAGTACTGGGTTGACGGTGATTATATTTACAACTCTCAGTGCCTGGTGGCCGACCCTGAGACCTATGAGTTCTATGCCTATGCCTGGACCAATGCTCTGGGTGGCTGGAACTATACCGTCTGTAATGTAAACATTGAGACCGGCGAGATCACGCCGCTGTGGAAGCTGCCCAAAAAGTTTGGCACTGTCAGCACCAGTAGTGGTGTGATCGGCATGACCTTTGTGGATACCGGTGTTTTGGCTTTTGCGTTTACCAGTGGCTATGTCTGTCTGGTCAATGCCGCTGATGGCAGCACCATTGAGGTAATTGACCTGAGAGATTACTTCGGTAGTGGCATCAATTACATTGGTCTGCAGGGCTCCGGTGGCACCGTGTTGTACGATAAGGACTCCAATACCCTGTATATTTACAGCGCATGGCAGTGGTTCCGCGACAATCACTATGATCTGCCCGGCATGATCAGTGTGGACCTGACCAATAGGACCGCAAAAATGCATGCCACCGGCATTGGTGATGGCGTGTTTATGCACGGCCTGTACTTCAAGGAAGATGCCAAGCCCGCCGACTTCTACTATGCCATGCAGCTCATCGATGCCATTGGCGAAGTGGATGTGGCCTCCGGTGAGGCTATTGAAGCCGCCCGTGAAGCTTACGAAGCCGTCAGAGAAGACCGGAAGGTCAGAGTGGAGAACTATGAGACGCTTTTGAAGGCTGAGTTGGCATATTACGGTCTGATGGCTGAGCAGTGCGCCGCCGATGCCCGTCAGAGCGCCGCAGAAGCCCGGGCTGCCATGGCTGCAGCAGAAGCCAGCGCCAAGGAAGCCATGAACACCACCGCCACCGACACCACCGCCGCCAATAAGGCACAGACTGCCGCAGAGGAAGCCAGGATTGCCGCAGAAGAAGCCGCCAATGCCGCAGAAGAAACCGCCGCCAAGGTGAGTCTGATGGAGGAGGCCCTTCGTAATGCCGCCATGGCCACTGAGCAGGAAACCATTGAAGCGGAGCTGAAGACTGCTGCCGATACCTTGCCTGCCGCACTGACCGCTGCCGCCGAAGCCCGGACTGCCGCCGATACCGCCATTGGGGCTCAGGCTAAGGCCGGGCATCAGGCACAGGCACAGGTTGCCCGGAATCTGAGCGAGAGCGCAGAAGCCTATGCCACCGAAGCCGGGAACAGAGCCGAAGAAATCTATGCTCTGGCTGTCGATGCCCTCAATACCACCGCACAGGACAAGTCTGCTGCCTACGAAGCTGTGGCACTGGCAGAAGAAGTCCTGGCTGCCGCAGAAGTTGCCCAGACTGCTGCTAATGATGCCGCTGAAGCCGCCATGGAGGCCGCCGATGCCGCCGACAATCTGGATACTGCCACGCTGGAAGAAGCGGTGAAGAATGCTCAAAATGGGGAAGAAGTTGCCGAAATCTATCGGGATATCGTGGAAATTCTGGCTCAGCAGGTGCTTGACCTGATTGATGCCCAGAAGGCGCAGGAGAATGAAGAAGCCGCCGCCCTGACCGCCGCCCGGGTAGAGGCGATGGAGAAGATTGCCGCTCTGGTGGGCGAGACTGGGGGCTTCAGCGCACATCAGGTCGCTGATTGGGAGACCGCTCTGGACACTGCGCTGGAGGCTGTGGAAGCCGCTGGCACCATCGAAGAAATCGAAGCCATTCTGGAAGAACTGAATGCCACGCTGGAGACCATCGCCGCCTCCTGCCCCGCCAATGATTTCACCGATGTGACAGAGAATGCATGGTATCACGACGCTGTGGACTATGTGGTGCTCCGTGGCATGATGAAGGGCAAGGGCAATGGAGAATTCGCTCCCGCCGCCAACCTGACCCGTGCTGAGCTGGTTACCGTCCTGTACCGGATGACCGGTGAGCCCAGTGTTGACGGTCTGGTGAATCCCTTCGCTGACGTGCCTGCGGGTACCTGGTATACCGATGCGGTTGTTTGGGCTTACCATACCGGTGTGGTCAATGGCATGAGCGAAGACACCTTCGCCCCCAATGCCAACATCACCCGGGAGCAGATTGCCACCATCTTGTACCGCTATGCCGGCGCAGAGGAAGCACCCGAAGATGCCCTGACCGGTTATACGGATGCGGGCGCAATCAGCCCCTGGGCTGTGGAGGCCATGCGCTGGGCAGTCTCTGCCGACATCATCAACGGCATGACCATCAATGCGCTGGCCCCTCAGGGCAATGCCACCAGAGGTCAGATTGCCACCATCCTCATGCGGTATTGCGAGAATTAAAATATCGGGACCGTTTTGCTCCTTTGTAACGGTCGACATCCTTTCTGTATGCCGGGGGGCTTTTGCTCCCCGGCAATTTCAATCTTGTAAATTGCGGTGAAGTGTGATATAACTATTCCGGAAACGGAGGGACAGAATCATGGAGATTTTGGTAACGGCAAAACCGCATATGCTACTGGAAACGGTGGAGTTGATGTATGCTTACATGAACCATACTCCGCCGGAGCAGTTGGCGGGAAGCGGACCATACAGCCTGCCGGTATCTGCGGTGCAGGAAATGCTGGATGTGGCTTGCAATGGACTCTCCCGGGAGGATGAAATGCTCCGGTTTTTCTTTGACCGGTATATTCTCTCTGATGAGCCCAGACGGGATACCTGTATCGCCCGGAATTTGGCCTATAATTTGGGTTATGTGGGTCAGGGTTCTGTGGCGAAAGACTGCGACCGTCTCCGGAGAATCTGGAACAACGACATTTGCAAGCATAATTCCATTGTGGCGGTGGGAGATTACTGCCTGCACTGGGTGGCGGAAACAGAAGGACCGGTAATCCCGGTGGTGGAAGGGCTGGACAGTTTGGCCGTGGATGCGTCTTATATCCGGAAACTGCATATCCTTTTTGCTGACTATGACCGGTCGGTTGCCCAACTGAAGATGCTGGTTGAGCCGGTGGCAGAGAAGCTTGAGCTGTTGCTGCAACCATGGGCTCAGCGGGCAGAGGAGCTGGCGCAGACACGTCAGACAAAACTGCAACAGCGCTCATATTGGCAGGAGTTGCTGGGAGGAATCCAAATCAGTTTTGAGGAGGATGTTCATACCTGCTGGATTCAAAACCGTTATCTGCAACCCACGGTTGCTCCGGGCAACCTGTATCTGGTATCCAACGAAGTATTCATTCATTTGGGCGTGGAAGTGGAACAGGAACGGAAACTGGAACTGGCGCGCAAGGAGACCATTCAGCACTGGGAACTGGAGGCTCTGCGGTTGCTGGGCAGTGATTCCCGGCTCAAAATGCTTAGAGTCCTTCTGGAAAAGCCTCTGTCTACCCGGGAACTGGCACAGACGCTGGAAATGAATCTGGGCTCGGTCGCCCGGGATATCCGCAGTATGTTTGATGCCCGGCTCTTGACGGTGGAAACGGAGAATAACCGGGTCTTCTACCGCACCAATGTTGAAACCATGGAACTGCTGGGCAAACACATTGCCCAACTGGGAAAATTCTATCCGCTGTAATCACAACTGCCGCTCTCCGTGGCTTCGGGGGGCGGCTTTCAGTACACAACAGGCGGGGAGGGGAGTGCCGGTTTTTTCGGGAAACAGGAGAAGAAATTGGACAATCTCCCGCAAGACCGGAAAAATACACTTGACAATCTGCTCCGGAATCATTAGAGTAAAAGAAAAAGGAAAAAAGTGGGTGGTAACCATGGGCGTGACGCTGGTGCGCAGACCCTTCATTCTGCGGGAGACCATCGGAATGTTGTACAAGTATATCAATGGCATTACCTTCCAGTCCGGTCTGGGCGGGAAGAAGGCAGTCTATGGTCGGGATTACTCCGATGCTTTTGCCCGGTGGGGCAGTTGCCTGCAGGAGATGATGGAGCAGGTCTGCGGCGATGTTAATGTTCACGACCCGGTTTTGCGCCGGTTTTTCACCAAGACGGTCTGTGAGGATGAAGAGCCCTGTTTGGCCGATTTGGTGGCGCTGTCCTTTACCACACTGGAGAATCCCGGTTTTTGGGAGAATGTGGAAGAGGTACGCCGGAATTGGTGGAAACTGCTGAACAATGGTGGATGGATTTCCCCCAACAGCACCGCCAGCCTGCGGTTTTCCAGTGAACCGGGCAGTCCCGGCAACCTGTTTAAGCAGGTGCTGGCTCTTCATTATCCTGCGGAATTCCGGCTGGAGCTCTATGATGCCTTGTCGGAATTTGATGAGACACTGGATTTGCTGGCCAAAACCATTGAACCATACGCCAAAAAGCTGGAAAGACGGCTGGAGCGGGAGCAGTGGCTTCTGGATGAGATTTGCGACAAGATGGAAGAAATCCTCCGGGGCAGAGACTTGCTGGAGCTGATTGGCGAAATCACTGCCCAGGAATTCATCGAAGGGGCAGGGGAGGAGACTTGGCTGGCGACCTCCTTAATGCGGGGGAATATCCTCTATATGGCCATGAGTGGACCATCCACCTTCAGCCGCGACCATAATGTGATCTGTATGGGCTGCTTTGTTACGCCTTATTCTTCTATGCATAAAAAGGTCAGAAGCCTGGATGGTATTTGCGCCACCTTGAAATGCCTCAGCGACCACAGAAGGCTGGAGATTCTTCAGCGGCTCAGCAAAGAGCGGTCGTATTGCATGGAACTGGCAGAGAGTATGGGGGCAGACTCTGGTAATATGTCCCGAACACTGGCGTTGCTTCACAGCTTTGGTTTTCTCAGTCAGGAGAAAGAGGTCTTCCGTACCTACTACCGGACAGACCGTCAGGTGATTCATGAATTTCTGGAAATTTTTGAGAATACCATCTGCGGCGAAGGTTAATAAAAGGAAACATAATGGCGTCTTCCGGTTTTTTGCCGGAGGACGCTTTTTGTGATGGCTTCTACAGAAAAAACAGTTGACTTCTTATGGTTGCCATGGTAAGATGTTTATGTGAACAGGTGCACCTGTTTGGCTAGACAGAAAGTTTTAACGAAATTATATAAAGTAACAGTGAAACGATGTTTGTATTTACAGTACCACCCGAATCACAAATTTGCCGGTGAATCATCCGTACGCTGTGCGGTTAATTCAAATATAAAAATGGAGGAATACCATGAAACAGTACACCAGAAAGCAATTCCTGTCGATGATCCTGGCACTTGTCATGATCGTCACCTCCCTGGTTACGCCAGCAATGGCCGCCAAGGAGACTCCCCAAATTCAGGGCGGTTCTGTGATGACCGTCAATGACCCCGAGCAGGGCACTGTCCTCGTCTCCCAGGAGATGAAGGAAGCCAACAGCGAGGAGGTCACCATTTTGGTCGGTGTTGCCGAGAACACCGTCTTTATGCAGACCGGCGATGTGCAGTTGGCTGCCGCTGGGTTCGATACCCAGATGGCCGCTTATGCCAAAGCTGAGGCCGATATTGAGAAGGTTCTGACTGAGAATATCGAGGTCGAGACCCGTTACAGCCTGCTGTTCAATGGCTTCAGCTTCACCGGCGAGAAGTGGATGATCGATGCCATCAACCAGATCGATGGTCTGGTGGCCTTCGAGGATGTCGTCTTCGAGCTGGAAGCCGGCAAGCCCACGGAGGAAATCGACCTGACGCCCTCCATGAGCAATTCCACCATCAATATTACCGCTGTCGATGCCTGGAACATGGGCTACTCCGGTGAGGGTATGGTGGTTGCCATTATCGACTCCGGTATCCGCAAGACCCATGAGGCGTTCTCCGTCGAGCCCAAGGAAGCAAAGATCGACAAGGCTTACCTGGAGAATGTCTTCAACCAGTATGGCGACAAGATGCATGGTGGCGACATCGGCCTCGTGAACAGCATGTATTACAACGCCAAGCTGCCTTTCTGCTGGGACTATGTGGAAAACGATGCTGATCCTCAGCACACCGCCACTGACCACGGCACCCACGTTGCCGGTATTGCCGCCGGTAACAACGGTAAGGACTTCAAGGGCGTAGCTCCCGAGGCTCAGATTGTCCCCATGGGCGTCTTTGAGGCCAACGGCGGTGCTTCCTTCACCACCCTGATGGCCGCCATGGAAGACTGTGTCTATCTGGGCGTCGATGCCATCAACATGTCTCTGGGCGTTGCCGCTTTCTTCAGCGCATACGAGTCCATTGATGCTTATATGGATGACCTGTATGCCGCGCTGGAGGATGCCGGTGTTTCCGTTGTGGTTGCCGCCGGTAACGACAACAATGCCTCCGTCTGGAACAACTACAGCCTGATGTATGACCGGGCCGGCCGGAATGGTATGTGGCCCATGATGAATCTGGACAATGGTGTTGTGGGCGCTCCCGCCACCTTCCCCGCTTCTCTGGCTGTTGCCTCCGTGCAGAATGGTGGCTCCATCTTTGGCGCAACCAAGATGTACTACGGCGGCTCCAGCTATGATGTGGAGGCTTATCCCAATGATGAGCTGACGAATATGTCCGGCAATTATGAGCTGGTCTGGGTCGGCACCGCCACTACCGACAAGATGGCTGAGCTGAAGGCTCAGGGCATCAGCCTGGAAGGCAAGATTGCTCTGGCTGCCAGAAATGACTGCCTGTATGATGAGAAGGTCAGCAACGTTGCCAAGGAAGGTGCTGTTGCCTGTATCATCATGAACAGCATCCCGAATAACACCTATAAGCCTGAGTTTGAGGCCGTTATCCCCTGTGGCCTGATGGACAATGGCACGGGCGAGGCACTGCTCAACACCATGAACGGTACCAAGGGCGTGTATTATGGTGAACTGCCTCTGGGCCTGTCCGGTGAGGTCAACTTCAGCAAGACCGTGAACTATAACCTGCTGACCACTTCTTACTTCTCCTCCCTGGGTACTACCGCAGGTCTGGAGATCAAGCCTGAAATCGCCGCTCCCGGTGGTGGCATCACTTCCTCCATCGGCTTCGGTGCCAACAACTCCTATGCGGCATGGGACGGCACTTCCATGGCTACTCCCCATGTGGCTGGTGGTATGCTGCTGGTCAAGCAGGCGCTGAGAGAGCAGTACCCCGAGGCAACTGCTGCCGAAATCAACGAACTGGCGCACAACTATCTGCTGAGCACCGCCCACGGTATTGACTATGAGGCAGTCCGCAAGCAGGGCGCCGGCATGATGGACCTGGCTTCTGCCATTAAGTCCAGAGTCTATGCTACCGTCGATGGTGGCCGTCCCAAGCTGGAGCTGGATGACAGCAAGAGCGGCTCTTTCGACATGGTCTTTGAGCTGCACAACGATGGTGCTACCGACAAGACCTACAGCGTTTCTTTCCATGCCCTGACCATGGCGGTTCAGGATCTGGAATTTACCGGCTACCGTGAGAACTTTGGCTACAACGAAGAAGCTTACAGAACCTACAACCAGAAGTATCATTACTTCCTGTCCAATGACAAGCCTACCTGGGTGAAGGTGACTCAGGGCTATATGCGGGATGTCACCGACCAGTGCACGCTCACCGGTGATAAGACCATCACCGTTAAGGCTGGCGAAACCAAGCAGGTCATGATGTCCCTGAGCTGCAGCGACGACCTGCTGCAGTGGATTGAATGGGAATGCCCCGCCGGTAACTATCTGGAGGGCTTCATCCGTTTGACTGAGATCAAGACCCCCGCCCCCGATGCCGGCGGCCGCAGCCTGACGCCCAGTGCCGCCTCCGAACCCTTCGTTAACCTGTCCATTCCCTTCCTGGGCTTCATTGGCGACTGGGACTATGTGCCCATGTTCGACGATGGCTTCTGGTGGCAGATTCCCTATGGCGTTTCCAACCTGGCGCAGAGCACTGAGGCTCAGGGTACTTATGTCGGATACGGCAGAAAGGATCAGGGCCTGGGTCTGAACCGCTACGGCAGTATGAAGGGTCAGACCTATGTTGCTGACCGCAACGCCATCTCCCCCAACGGCGACGGCATTCTGGACGCCGTGGATACTCTGCAGTTTGCCGTGATGCGCAACCCCAGAAATATGAAGGTTTATCTGGAAGATGCCGATGGCAACCTGATTGAGACCCTCTTTGACCAGACCTACTGGTTCCGTAAGGAATTCTATACCGCCGGTCTCAACGGTGGTACCAGCTACTCCGCCATGGAGATCAACTATGACTGGTCCCAGCTGGAGGAAAACCAGACCGTCTATCTGGTCATGGAAGCCTGGCTGGATGACCACGAGGAGTACGACCCTGAAGATAACTTCAATGGTCGCATGAAGTTCCCCATCACCATCGATACCACCGCTCCCCAGATTATCCCCGAATTCTATGCCCCCGGCGATGCAATCTCCATGGGTCTGAACGTGGTGGACAAGAACTATGTTGCCTACTACGCCGTCTATGCCGATGCAGAATGCACCGATGTGCTGTACGAGAAGACCTTCTTCGCCCAGAACCGGAACAACTGGGAGTGCAGCTTCAACAACGAATGGACCAACACCGACCACCGCACCGAGTACTATGTTTTCGCCGCCGACTATGCCGGTAACGAGACTCTGGTCAAGTGCACCTACGAAGGCCAGATGATCGGCACCGTTACTGAGGTCGACCGCTCTGCCAGCCCCGCAGCCACCACCGGCAGAACCATCATTGGTCGCCAGATGGTCAACTACAACTCCGGCAACTATGAATATGCCTTCGTGGAAATGAACACCATTTCCGGCAGCAAGAAGACTCCCCTGACCGAGGTCACTTACAGCAACCCCGAGTATGATGCAGGCTGGGGCTGGGACTTCACCGCCGCCGCTGTTCAGTATGACGGTACAGTGTACATCAACAGTTTCCGCAATCTGGCGATTCTGAACCCCGAAACTTATGATGTTACCTTCGTGGCAAAGATCAACAACGAGAACGCCGACTATGATCTCAGCGTCCGCAACATCATGAGCCACCCCGAGACCGGCGAGATTTACGGCTTTGTCTACATCACCGACATTGAAAGCGAAGCCAACACCGGCGAATTCTACTGCAAGATCGACACCAAGACCGGTCATGCCGAGCCCATCTGGAAGATCACCAATGATCTGGCCGAGCAAGCCGAAATCTGGAACTGGGCTTACTGCTATGTTGATGCTGACACCATCGCCATCTTCGCCCATAATGGCTATGTATGGCTGGTCAACGAAGCCGACGGCACGCTGATCCGTGAGATCGACATGGATATGTTTGCACCCAACGGCGAGCAGCAGGTTGGTATTAACGGTACCGGCGGCAATATGCTCTTCGACAAGACCACCAATAAGCTCCATATCTACTCCAACTGGATGTGGTTGGGCTACAACCACTACAACGTCGGTGGTTACATCACCATTGACCTGGACAATGATGAAGTGGAATACCACGGTCTGGGTGCCGGTGTGGGTTATACCACTTATGGCCTGTACTTCGCGGACGAAGTTGTTGCCAAGTCCTGGTACAGTGTCATTGCCCTCATCGACGCCATCGCTGAGACCGAGACTCTGGAGGACATGAAGGCCGCTATCGACGCCGCCCGTGCCGCCTACGAAGCTCTGAGCGAGACCGAAAAGGGCTACATCAACAACTATCAGACTCTGCTGGATGCTGAGACCCAGTATCTGGTCCTGCTGGCTACCGTCCATGCTGACGGCGCTGCCGCCGCTGCCGCTGAGGCTAAGGAAGCCGCCGAGAAGGCTGCTGCCTGCGCTGAGGAGGCCGCAACCCTGGCTGAGGGCTTCCCCGCCGCTGCCGAAGCTGCCGAGAAGGTAGCCGCTGCTGCCGAGAAGGTTGCCGCCGCCGCTGAAGCCGCCGAAGCCGCCGCCGCCGAAGCTGCCACCGCCGCCGAAGCCGCCGACATCGAGGCTGCCGCTGCCGCTGAGCAGGAAGCTCTTGCCGCTCTGGAAGAGGCACTCGCCGCTCTGGCTGAGACCGAAGCCGCTCTGGAGGAGACCCGCGCTATCGCCGGTGACACCTCTCTGCAGGAAGCCAAGGACGAAGCCAAGGCCAAGCTGGAAGAAATTGCCAAGGAAACCGAGGGCTTCGCCGATCACCAGATTCGCGATCTGGAAGAGGCTGTTAAGGCCGCTGAGGAAGCCATCGAGAACGCTACCACCATCACCGAGATTGAGAACATCCTCGCTGAACTGGAGGAGCAGGTTGCTCTGATTGCTGCGTCCTGCCCCGCCAAGGAGTTCACCGACGTGAACCTGAATGATTGGTATCATGACGGTGTGGACTATGTTCTTGCCAATGGCCTCATGGAAGGCATGGGCGACGGCATCTTCGCCCCCAATGCCAACCTGACCCGTGGTCAGCTGGTCACCATTCTGTACCGGATGGCCGGTGAGCCCAGCGTCAAGGGCATGAGACAGCCCTTCACCGATGTTCTGGCTGGTCAGTGGTACTCCGACGCCATCGTTTGGGCCTATAACGAGGGTATTGTCAATGGTATGAGCGCTACCGTCTTTGGTACTAATGCCAAGATTACCCGTGAGCAGATTGCCACCATTCTGTATCGTTATGTGGGCGCCGAGGAAGAAACCGAGAATGCTCTGGCGGACTATGCCGATGCCGGTAAGGTCAGTGACTGGGCCGTCGAGGCCATGAACTGGGCTGTTGCCAATGGTCTGATCAACGGCATGAGCGAGACCACTCTGGTGCCTCAGGGTAACGCCACAAGAGCCCAGATTGCTACCATTCTCATGCGTTACTTCGCGAACTAAACCTATCTCCTGACCGTTTTCTCCTTTGAGCGGTCGACATCCTTCTGTCTGCCGGGGGGCCTCGTGCCCCCCGGCAAATTCTATCGGAAATCCGGAAAATTACCTTGACATTTTAGCCAAAATTGCGTAAAGTAATATAAAAAATTACCGGAAAGCTGGACAGATACATGGCATATAATATCATCAGAAAACCATTTATGTTGCTGGAAACGGTGAGCATGCTTTATCGATATGTCAACAATATCAGAGCAGAGGCTACCACTAAGCGTCCAAATGCGGTCGTTAACGAAGAACGGAGAAAGGCCAATGCGCAGAGAGCGCAACAGGTTCAACAGGTTACATCTCAGGTCTGTGCAGATGTTGACCGCAGTGACCCGGAAATGCAGAGGTTTTTCGGCAGAACAGACTGTGGTTGTGAAAATACCTGCCTGGCCATCCTTCTGACCTACTCTTTCCATACGCTGGATTATCCTGGCTTTTGGGATCATGTTGAGGCAGTTTGTAAACTATGGAAACTGTATCAGGAGGAGGGCTACTGGATTCAAAGCTCAGGCACAGTGGCACTGTCTTTCACCAAGACCATGGATAGCCCGGGGGATTTGGTTCGCCAGATTAAGGCTTTGAATTACTCTGCCGATTTTCGGGTGGAGCTGATGGACGCCCTGACCCACTTCTCGGAGACGGTGTACCGGATGGCGGAACTGATTGCCCCTTTGTCGGAGCGACTGGAGCAGGTCTATGCGGATAATCCTCATCTGCTGGAGGAGCGGTGGGATTACTGGGAGAACACTACCCGAAATTTGTCGCCGTCTGAGTTCCTGCGCACCATGGGCATGTCGGATGAGGCGGAAGATGCTGCAGAGGAAACCTGGCTGGCTGCCAGCTTTATGAACACCAATATTATGGCGGCAATGGGGGCAAAAAACTCCCTGCGTAACCTGGACCATAATTTGGTGCTGGTGGGTAGCCTCATTTCTATGGAGTCCGTGGCGATCCGGCGGGGTGTGGAGCTCGATAGCATCAGTGTCCTGATGAAGTGCCTGGCAGACCGGAAACGTCTGGAAATCCTCCATAGACTGGCCAAGGAGCGGAGCTATGGCCTTGCACTGTCGGAGTCCATTGGTATGGATCCCGGGCAGATCTCCCGAAATCTGGGTATGATGCACAATTTCGGCTTCCTCAAGCTGGAGCGGGAGAGTTTGCGGGCTTACTATGTGGCAGACCGGGAGGCTTTTCATGAGTTCCTGATGCGTTTGGAGGAGGCTGTCTTCTCTTGATTTGATGGATTGCCGGAGTAGCCCCTGAAGACTGCCCAGGCTTTCTTGATGCAGTTTTATAATCAATCCGCAGGTAACCAGTCCCGATTGCGGCATTGCCCGCGATGAATCCGGAAGCATAAAAGGAGATAACCGCTATGCCAAACAACACAATGAATATCATCCTTGCCACCGTGCTGCTGGGGCTGTGGCTGTTGGCTATGGTTGTGCTTTTGCTCAGGGCCATCAAGAACAAAAAAGCTCCCGGGAAAACCGTCGAAGCACAGGTCGTCCATAAGCAAATCGTGGAGTCTGTCTCCAAATACGCCGGAAATGGAAAACGTGAGCAATATGTTGTCGTGTTTTCTGTGGATGGCAGGAAGAAGTCATTTTATGTTTCCTCATTCTCTTATGCGGGCTACCGGATCGGGGAAAAGGGAATGCTCACTTATCAGGGGGATAAGCTGATTGGGTTCAGGTGAAGCCAGAGGCCCATCAGTGCAGCAAAGGAGAAATGAGCATTGAAGAATATCTGCTACGAATGTAACGAAACGGGATGTATTACGGAGAAAGAAATACACGAAATCGCCCAATTCGTAACGGCGAAAAAGTATGAGGTATTGTATGCCGAGGAATTACCTCGTTTTAGAAAGCAACCGCTGGAGATCTATGGGCTTCCGTATCACGATAAACCCTCCAAATCCTATTATGGTACAGGAAGAATGGGGCTGGATCGGGGCGATCAGCTTGCTGAGGGACTTACGGTTGAGCAACAGAAACTCGCCAGGAAGGTTTGCAAGAACTATTCTTTTGCGGACGAACTCATGCAATCGGAAAACACTGCACGGCAGTTTCTTTCTCTGTTCAGGGAAGCTGACAGCCATGAGTTGATATGGGTGCGCAACAGTGGGACGAAGCGTGAGCCGCCGGAGGGGTTTGGGTTTATTGGATATGATGTATCATACCCCTGCGAGTTTTTCGGCGCGTTTTCAATCATCTGTGATTGCTTGTTCATTTGCCGTTGGCATGGGTGCGATGAAGAAGGCCGATTGTTTTTGCCTGAATTCAAGAAGCTGAATGCCAATGGGCTGTTTGATGATTGGCAATCTGCTTGCGATTACATGGTAAAATATTTGCATCAGGATTGGACGGAGCGGGGAGAATACTGTATTCTGGAAGTCTTCAGGAAGCCTGACCGGTAATCGGGACGGTTGCCCCTGATTTTGATGGTGTGCCGATTATATTGACCCACAGCGAACCCTCAAACCAAATTCCAACAACCCTGTCAAAAACCTTGATTTTTCCCGCCGCCAATGCTATGATATAGACACCAAAAGGAACCGGATTCCTTCGGTGCGTACCTCAATTTAATCCTACGGAGGCGATATGATGAATACCAAAGTACACGAGCTGTTGAACCAGCAGATCAATAAGGAATTCTTCTCCGCATATCTTTATCTGGATTTTTCCAACTATTTTGAAGATGCGGGGTTGGATGGATTTGCCAACTGGTATAAGATTCAGGCGCAGGAAGAGCGGGACCATGCCATGCTGTTCTATCAGTACCTGCAGAATGAGAGCCAGAAGGTCACGCTGGAGGCCATCGCAAAGCCCGATAAGGTCTTTACCTGCCATATGGATGTTCTGAAAGCCGGTCTGGAACATGAGCGGTATGTCACGGCCCTGATTCATGATATCTATGCCGCGGCTTATGAGGTCAGAGATTTCCGCACCATGCAGTTCCTGGATTGGTTCGTCAAGGAGCAGGGTGAGGAAGAAACCAATGCCACCGATTTGATCACCAAGATGGAACTGTTTGGTACTGACCCCAGAGGGCTGTATCTGCTCAATCAGGAGCTGGCGGCAAGAGTCTATACTGCCCCCTCCCTGGTGATTTAAGGAGAAGAAAGCGCCGGATATCTCGCCGGATGCCTTCGGGAAGAACCGGCTTGGGATGAACGGAAAAACCAGATAAGCGGTGTGGCCTTTTTCGGTCGCGCCGCTTGTTTTTTGCGGTGATCCGTTGCCAATGTCCGAAAGAAGACAGCTTCGCTCCGCAGGGGGACGGAAAAAACAGTTGCATTTCCCATAATCATGTGCTATAATTTACGTCGCCTGCGACATAATTTTTCTGCCACAGGAAGAATGCAGAACAGGAGGCGATTTGTTGGGCTGTCGCGATCACATCGGCCACAAATGCAAACATCTGAGTATCCTGGTGGGGCAAACCATTGGCCAGACTTTGGATACCATGGACCTGACCCCGGTGCAATCCCGGGTGCTCAATTATCTGGTGCGCTACCACGGGCAGCAGATTTGTCAGCGGGATGTGGAGGACTTTTTCAGCCTTTCCCATCCCACGGTTTCCGGAATTCTCTCCCGGCTGGAGGAGAAATCCTACATTGTATTTCAGGAGGACCCCGCCGACCGGCGGCGCAAAAGAATTGGCGTGACGGAAAAAGCCATGGAGTCCTTCGAGAAGACCACTGCCGCCATCGAGCAGGTGGAGGCAAAACTGGTGGCAGGATTCACCACCCAGGAGCAGGAGCTGTTGCGGGCGCTTCTGGATCGTGCCATCTGCAATCTGGGCGGTGAGCCCGGAAAATACCCCAAGAAGGAGGAAGATAAATCATGATGCAAACCATTAAGAAGCTACTGCGCTCCGTCCGGGGCTATTGGCTTCTGACGTTGTTGGCGCCCCTGTCCATGATTGGTGAGGTGGCGATGGAGGTGCAGATTCCCACCCTGATGGCCGGTTTTATGGATGCCGGTGTCAAAACCATGGATATGAGCTTCGTGCTTCGGCAGGGTGGACTGCTGCTGTTATGTTCTGTGGCGTCCTTGTTTTTTGGCTTGGGCTCTGCGACTTTGGCCAGTAAAGCGGCGGCGGGCTTTGCGGGGAATCTGCGCCATGACCTGTTTTATAAGGTGCAGACCTATTCCTTCAGCAACATTGACCGCTTTTCCACCTCGTCCATCATTACCCGATTGACTACAGATGTGGCCAATCTCCAAATGACCTTCCAGATGTCCATCCGTATGACCATCCGTTGCGTCTTTATGCTGGTGCTGGCGGTGATTATGGCGGCGAGAATCAGCGTGAAGCTGTGTCTCATTTATTGCGTAGCCCTGCCCATTCTGGCGGTGGGGTTGTTTACCGTCATCCGTAAGGTGCAGCCTATTTTCAAGCGGGTTTTTAAGACCTATGACAAGCTGAATAACGTGGTGCAGGAGAATCTCCACGGCATCCGGGTGGTCAAATCCTTCGTCCGGGAGGAGAAGGAGACCCAGAAGTTCACGGAAGTTTCCGGCAAGATTTACGGCGACTTTGTCAAGGCGGAGCGGATTCTGGCTTTCAATAATCCCCTGATGCAGTTTACCAGCTATGGCTGTATGTTGCTGATTTCCTGGTTTGGCGCAAAACTGGTGGTGGCCTCCGGCGATACGGCCGCTCTGGGTCTCACCACAGGTCAGCTCTCCAGTATGTTCACCTATACCCAGCAGATTCTGGGCTCTCTCATGATGGTCTCTATGGTTTTCGTCATGCTGACCATGTCCGTGGCTTCTGCCCAGCGTGTGGCGGAGCTGTTGGAGGAAAGTCCTGACCTGACTTCTCCTGAGAATCCGGTGATGGCGGTTGCTGACGGTTCCATTGACCTCTCCGGTGTGTCCTTCCGCTATTCCCGGAAGGCAAAGCGCAATGCGCTGGAGAATGTGGATCTGCACATTGCCCCCGGCATGACTGTGGGCATTCTGGGCGGCACAGGCTCGTCTAAATCTACTCTGGTTCAGCTCATTCCCCGGCTCTATGATGCCACCGAAGGTACGGTCAAGGTGGGCGGTATTGACGTCCGGGACTATGATTTGGAAGTCCTGCGGGATTCCGTGGCCATGGTACTGCAGAAGAATGTGCTGTTCTCCGGCACCATTGCCGAAAACCTCCGCTGGGGTGACCCCAACGCCACCCAGGAGGATTTGGAGCGGGTCTGCCGGTTGGCTTGTGCCCATGATTTTATCTCCGGTTTTCCTGATGGTTATGAAACCAGAATCGAGCAGGGCGGTACCAATGTCTCCGGCGGTCAGAAACAGCGGCTTTGCATTGCCCGGGCGTTGCTAAAGAAGCCGAAGATTCTGATTCTCGATGACTCTACCTCTGCAGTGGATACCCACACCGATGCCATGATTCGGCAAGCCTTCCGGGAGGAGATACCCGACACCACCAAGCTGATTATTGCCCAGCGTATTTCCTCGGTGGAGCATGCCGACATGATTCTGGTGATGGCAGACGGGCAGATTGTGGACCGTGGTACCCATGGAGAGCTCCTGAGCCGCTGTGCCATATATCAGGAGGTCTATGAATCCCAGAAGAAGGGAGATGAGGACAATGGCTAGAGTGCAAATGAAAGGCGACGGCAGAAAAGCCAAAAATCCCAAGAAGACCATGGGGCGGCTGCTGAGCTACCTGCGGGCTTACCGTGTATCGCTGATTGTGGTGGTGCTGTGTATCTTCGCCACAGCCATTGCCGGTGTATCCGGAAATAAGGCGCTGCAGTATGTGGTGGATGACTATATCCCGCCTCTGCTGAATCAGGCTTCCCCCGACTATGGCCCACTGCTAGGGTATCTTCTCCGGCTGGCGCTGATTTTTCTGATGGGTATTGTGTCCTCCTTCCTGTCCAATTATCTGATGGTCCGGGTAGCGCAGGGGGTACAGCGGGATGTCCGGGATAAGCTGTTTGCCAATATGCAGAGGTTGCCCATCCGCTATTTTGATACCCATGCCCACGGCGATTTGATGAGCCGCTATACCAACGACATCGACACCCTGCGGCAGATGATTTCCCAGTCTCTGCCCCAGTGCATTTCCTCGGTGGTGACCATTACCACGGTTTTTGTCACTATGGTGACCACCTCCGCCATTTTGACCGGTGTGGTAATGGTGACGCTGGTGGGCACCCTGATGATGACGAAATGGGTTGCCGGGCGCTCCCGGAAGTATTTCGTCAGCCGTCAGCGCTCTCTGGGTGCGGCCAATGGCTATATTGAGGAAATGATTCAGGGTCAGAAGGTCATTAAGGTCTTCTGCCACGAGGAAAAAGCCAAGACCGACTTCGACAAGCTGAATGAAGAACTCTGCGAGAATACCTATAAGGCCAATATGTACTCCGGTATGATGGGCCCCATGAGCAACAATCTGGGCTATTTGCAGTATGTGATTGTGGCTGTGGTGGGTGCCGCGCTCATTACCGGCGGCGGCGGACTGAATGTGGGCGCGCTGATGAGCTTCCTGCTGCTGTCCCGGAGCTTCAATCAGCCCATCAATCAGGTGGCCAATCAGATTAACGCCATTGTGATGGCTATGGCCGGTGCGGAGCGGATTTTTGACCTGATGGATGCCGAGCCGGAGACGGACGAGGGCTATGTGACGCTGGTCAATGCCCAAAGACTGCCCGACGGCACATTGACCGAATGCCCCCACCGCACCGGACTCTGGGCGTGGAAGCATCCCCATGCGGCAGACGGTACGGTCACCTATACCGAGCTCAAGGGCGACATCACCATGACCGAAGTGGACTTTGCCTATGACCCGGAGAAGCCGGTGCTCCATGATGTGACCCTCTATGCCCATCCCGGTCAGAAGGTGGCTTTTGTGGGCGCAACCGGTGCAGGCAAGACCACCATCACCAACCTCATCAACCGCTTCTATGACATTGCTGATGGCAAGGTGCGCTATGACGGCATCAATATCAACAAGATTCGCAAGGCTGACCTGCGCCGATCTCTGGGCGTGGTGCTTCAGGATACGCATCTGTTTACCGGGACGGTCATGGACAATATCCGCTATGGCTTCCTGACGGCGACGGATGAGCAGTGCATTCAGGCGGCGAAGCTGGCCGGTGCCCATGACTTCATCACCCGTTTGCCGCAGGGGTATGATACGGTTCTGACCGGCAACGGCGCCAGTCTCTCTCAGGGTCAGCGCCAGCTTTTGGCCATTGCCCGTGCAGAGGTAGCCGACCCGCCGGTAATGATTCTGGACGAGGCCACGTCTTCCATTGATACCCGTACCGAGGCTCTGGTGCAAAAGGGCATGGATGCGCTGATGAAAGGGCGCACCACATTCGTCATTGCCCACCGGCTGTCTACCGTCCGCAATGCCGACTGCATCATGGTTCTCGACCACGGCAGAATCATTGAGCGGGGCACCCATCAGGACCTGATTGAGAAGAAGGGGACGTATTACCGGCTTTATACCGGGGCATTTGAGCTGGAGTAAGGTTACGTTGTGATATTGCCTGCGGACAGAATCCGGCTTTGCCGGTGAAGCTTCAACTGAGGGAGAGCGGGGGTTGCAGGTTTGTGCTGCCGTTCAAGCCTGAAATTCCCGCTCCCCGTTGAATCCATACAAAACCCATCCCAGGAAGAATCAATAAGAGAGGTACACCCCATGAAAATGCGCTTTAATCCCGATGGCCCCATTTTCCGCTCCCTGAGCTTTGTGGCGGATTTGGTGATTTTGCATTTCCTTTGTCTGATTTGCTGTATTCCGGTCTTCACCATTGGTGCGGCCATGACCGCGCTGGCAAGAGTCACACAGGATATGGTCAGATTACAGGAGCCCGGCGTGGGCAGAACCTTCTTCCGGGCATTCCGGGAGAATTTCCGCCAATCTACGGTTTGCTGGCTGGTGTGTCTGGCGGTAGGGGTCGTGGTGGTGCTGGATTTCCTGCTGATCAATGACGTTCTGACCGGCACTGCGCAGAGTGTGGGTTTCCTGCTCTGGGTGCTGGTGACGGTGGTCTATCTGGGGGTCATGGCGTGGCTGTTCCCGCTTCTGGCCCGGTATGAAGGTACACTGGGTCAGCATCTGAAAAATGCCCTGATTCTGGCACTGGCAAAACTGCCCAGAACCCTGATTATGGTGGCGGTGCATGCTCTGCCCTTTGTGCTGCTGTTGTTCCCTGTGGTATTGAGCAAAGTGATCATCTTTTTGGCGGTCTGCGGCTTCGGACTCAGCGGGTATCTGGATGCCCGGCTGATTGCTCCGGTTTTCCGCAATCTGGAGGGCGACACCGGGGAGAACGGGGAGCAGGAGGAACCGGAGGGAGAATAATTCTGCAAAAACTGAATTTTCCACCCGGTGAGTGGAAAATCTTTGGGTGTGATACTATCCGAATTTTCCACGCAGTGGGTGGAGAATCTTTGGGTGTGATGCTTTCCGGATTTTTCACGCAGTGCGTGGTCTGCGAAAAATCCATCTTGAAGAATCCTGGTTATATGGTATAATGATGGAAAAGGAAGGAGGGATTCAACATGGATATGGAGAAACAACTCCCGGATAGCGGATTGATTCCTTATGTCAAGACGGATGACATTTTGGAGGATATGTGTGGAATTATCGATGCGTCTCTGGAAAAGGCGAGCCGTGCGGTCAATCTGGCGTTGGTTCGGCGGAATTGGCTTCTTGGCCAGCGCATTGCCGAGGAAGTTATGCTGGGTGAACGGCGGGCGGAATATGGCTCATGTGTGATTAAACGGCTGTCCAAGGTACTGTCGGCACAATACGGAAAGGGATTTACTAAAACGAATCTGTACAGCTTTTATGCATTCTACCAGAGCTTCCCTGAAATTTTCCACGCAGTGAGTGGAAAATTCGAGCCGACGTTGTCATGGACGCATTACCGGGTTTTGTTGCAGGTTTCTGATGCGCAAGCACGGGCTTGGTATGCAAGAGAGGCGTTGAGCCAAACATGGAGCGTCAGAACATTGCAGAGGAATGTATCTTCTCAATACTACTATCGCCTCCTGAGTTCCCAGAACAAAGCGCCGGTTCGGCGGGAAATACTGGATCGAACAGCCGATGCGCAGTTGGGTAAACTGGAATTCATTAAGAATCCGGTAATTGCGGAGTTTCTGGGACTGCCTGCAGATATGTCTGCTTTTACAGAGACAAAACTGGAGACCAGCATCATCTCCAATCTGCAGAAATTCCTGATGGAGCTGGGAAAAGGGTATGCATTCGTAGCCAGACAGCAACACATCCATACCGAAAAAGAAGACTATTATATTGATTTGGTTTTCTACAACTATATCCTCAAGTGTTTCGTGCTGATCGACTTGAAAACCAGCAAGATTACCCATCAGGATGTTGGGCAGATGGATATGTATATCCGAATGTATGACGAGTTAAAGCGCAATGAAGGTGATAACCCGACCATTGGCATTGTCCTTTGCTCGGACACCGATGAAGATATTGCCAGATACTCTGTTCTCCACGGCAATGAACAACTCTTTGCATCCAAGTATAAGTTGTATCTTCCAACCGAGGAAGAACTGCGTGCGGAAATTGAGACACAGAAGACCATGTTCTACCTGCAACAGGAGGACAAGGAAAGATAACCCTGAACAGAATAAAGAGGAGGAGCCCTATTTATTGGGCAAGTGACAAATGAAAACAACCAAAACTGACTATCTGCGCCTCCGCTGGCTTTATCTGGCTATTGGTGGCATTGCGCTGCTGTTCATTGGCGTGATTTACGCCTGGTCCATTTTCAAGGTGCCTCTGGCTGAGCACTTTGCCTGGAGCGATTCTCAGCTCTCCTTTGCCTATACCCTGACCATGAGCTTTTTCTGCATTGGCTCTCTGGCTTCCGGCGCTCTGGTGAAGCGGATCCCTTTATGGGGCGTCTTCTGCATCAGTGCCGTTCTGATTCTGGGCGGCTACTTCTGGACGGTGAACCTGACCGGGGAAAGCATCTATGGGCTCTATCTGGCGTACAGCGTGATGATTGGCGGCGGCATTGGTCTGTCCTACAATACCATCGTGGCGCTGGGCAATGCCTGGTTCCCTGATAAGAAGGGCACTTGCTCCGGCATTATGATGATGTGCTTCGGTTTTAGCACCATGGTCATTGGCAATCTGGCCGCCCGGTTCTTCGAACTGCCGGAGGTGGGTTGGCAGAAGACCTTTATGGTGCTGGCGGTGATTATTGCCCTGATTCTGGTCGCCTGCGCACTGGTACTGAAAGCGCCCGGCAAGGACGCAAATCTCCCTGCGGCAAAACCCGCCAGAGGAAGAAAAGAGGACTTCGAGCCCCGGGACTACAGCGCAAAGGAAATGCTCTGCCGGGTGTCCTTCTGGATTTGCTATGTCTATGGTACGCTCCACGCCGCTGTGGGCAGCGCCATGTTCAATTTCGCCCGGGATGTGATTCTGGACTTCGGCGCAACGGCGGCTCTGGCCACTACCGTGGTGGGCATTTTGTCGGTGTGCAATGGTTTGGGTCGGGTGCTGTGTGGTCTGGCGTTTGACCATCTGGGCAGAAAGACGGCCATGCACCTGTCCAATATCATTACGGTGCTGTCGCCCGGCTTGATGCTGGTGGCGTTGCTGACCGGGTCTCTGCCTCTGGGCATTGCGGCGGTGTGTCTGGCTGGTCTGTCCTATGGCACAAGCCCCACCATCAGCTCCACCCTGACCATCAGCTTCTATGGTGCCCGGGACTTTGCCATGAATTACAGCGTGTCCAACACCAAGTTGCTGTTTGCCTCCTTTGCGGCAACGGCAACCAGCGCCCTCTTTGCCTCTACGGGTACATATTTCGCCCCCTTCGCCCTGCTCTTTGGCTTTGCGCTGGCGGCATTCCTGCTGAACTTCTTCATCCGCAAACCCTGAGGCGGCAGGTTTTCTATACTATAATAATATAAGATAAAACATGGCAACGAGTCCGGTTGGGTTCTCGTTGCCATGTTTTGATTTATTCGCCTAAGTCAGTTGGGGGGAGGCAGGACAGAACCGCCTGCACATCAAAATTGCTCCGGGAGATGAACCAGCGGTCAATCAGAAGCCGATCCAGAGTAGGGATGTCACCGCCCTGGTATTCTTCCAGACGGTAGGGCAACTTGTGCGCCACCTTGCCGCTGTCATAGAGGGTGTAGGTTCTGCCGGGCTTGGTTGCGCCATCGGGCATGGTTCGTACCAGCGTAAACTCCAGCACCGGATCGCCCAAATCCTCCACCGTTCCATTGCAACGGAGGAAGGAGCGGAAGCTATAGTCGTCAAAGTCGTCTTCCCCGCCGGGTCGGTCAGAAAGCAGACCAAGGAAGGTCTGGCTCTCCGCTTCGGTCAGTGTCCACTCCTGCTCGCCCTGCCGGACAGTTACCCGGACGACACCCATGCCGAACTCCTGAAAGTCGGTGGCGGCGTCGGCGTAGGTGTGGTACTTTTGGGCGGCGTGGTTATGGAGGTATTTTGCGGCGAAAAGCAGGGCGGTCACATCTTCCGGCAAAAGCTCCTGCGCAACCTCGTTTTCGTTGCGGATGACGGTGCCGTCCCGGTAGATGGTGTAGCTGGTTTCTGCGCCCTCCCGGTCTCTGGTGAGGAAATAGACGGCATGGTTGCGGTTTGCGGCGGCTGTTGTTGCAGGGGTAAAGGACAGGGAGAAGACATGTTGCTCCAGCAGTCCGTAAAGCCCGGGCTCGCCAATGTTCACCAGAGAATCTTCTGTGGGCAAAGGCAGTTCTGTACCGGCGGAATCAAAAAGATAGAGTGCGGTATGACCCCGAAACCAGACCGGCTCGGTTTCCTGGGTTTCGCTACTGTAGGTGGGGAAATGGTCATAGCGATAGATGTGCCGTCTGGCCATGCCATTTCCGAAGGTCTGGTCAATCACCAACTGATAGACCGTGCCATCCGCTTTATGGTCGGCCGTAGCATCGTCAAAGGTGTCTGCGGACTGGACGGTTCCCAAGACCCAGGGGGTATAGGCATTACTGGGGAAGGGGTCGGGGTACTCAGGCGCAGTTGGGGTGGTGGGGAATGTGGGATCGGACAGACCCTCTTGAACGGACGGGGGCGGCTCAGGGGAGCAGGCGGCAAAAAGGGACAACAGCAGGATGACGGATACGAGCAAAGACAACCGTTGTTTCATGGGAATCCTCCTTCCGGTTGATGTGTGTTGACTTGATACCAGTATAGCAGATTTATGCAAAAAAACAATAGGGGAACTGAAATTCTTCTTTTTTTGCTGTGCGGTTTTGGGGAAACGGAAAGACGGCTGGGGAAACCGGATGGCCTGCCCGCTACCCGAAAAATCCAACCCCATACCACCTGCTGCCAAAAAACTTTTTAAAAATTCTTCCAAAAAAGTTCTTGACAAATCGGGGAATAGATGGTATCATAATGGGGCGCGTGTAGGGAAAGAATGCGCGCACTGCGATGAAGCAGGAGATTGCGGCTTAGCCGGTAACTTCTGCGGAGTATGTCCGGTCATCGGGCGGCTGAACGGTCTCGTCTGCGCTTGCGTATATCGCTGCGCCTGCGGGAGAAGGTCGGCTTGCGTCGGCCATTTTTCATGGGCTTTGAATGATACGCACGGCGGCGCGGATAAATAAAACCGTTCACCCGTACCCAGACAAAAGTAACTGAGTACGTTTCAAGGAGGAAACAACAACATGGCAAACCAAATGATCAGAATTCGGCTGAAGGCCTATGATCACCAGCTGATCGATGCAAGTGCTGCAAAGATCGTCGAAACCGCAAAGCGCAACGGCGCCGCTGTCTCCGGCCCCATCCCTCTGCCCACCAAGAAGGAAGTGGTCACCATCCTGCGTGCTGTCCATAAGTACAAGGATTCCCGTGAGCAGTTCGAGCGCAGAACCCACAAGAGACTGATCGATATTCTCAACCCCAACCAGAAGACCGTTGAGGCTCTGATGAGCCTGGATCTGCCCGCTGGCGTTGAGATTGAGATAAAGCTGTAATTCCCCCGTCAGGATAACAGCTTACCCGCCACAGTCTGTCACCAGGACGGACGGGTCATGTTGACGGATGGTCCCAATGCCACCGCCAACCAATAACCTTAAAAGGAGTAAGAATCATGCAGAAAGCAATCATCGGCAAAAAAGTGGGTATGACCCAGATCTTCGATGAGAGCGGCAAGGTCATCCCGGTAACCGTTATCGAGGCCGGCCCCTGTGTCGTCACTCAGAAGAAGACCACCGAAACCGACGGCTACATCGCCGTCCAGCTGGGCTTTGAAGACGTTAAGGAGTCCAAGCTGACCAAGCCTGAAGCTGGCCACCTGAAGAAGGCCGGCGTCAGCGCCAAGAAGCACCTGAAAGAGTTCAAGCTGGATGCCGCCGCCACCATGACCGTGGGCGATGTGCTGAAGGCCGATACCTTCGCCGCCGGCGACAAGATCGATGTCACCGGTATTTCCAAGGGCCATGGCTATACCGGCGTCATCAAGCGCTGGAATGCCGGCCGTACTCCCATGACCCACGGCGGCGGCCCTGTCCACCGTCATGCCGGTTCCATGGGCGCCTGCTCCGATCCCTCCCGTATCTTCAAGGGCAAGATCGGCGCCGGTCAGTGGGGCGTTGAGCGGGTCACTGTCCAGAACCTGGACGTGGTCAAGGTTGACGCTGAGCTGAATATGATCGTTGTCCGCGGCGCCATCCCCGGCCCCAAGGGCGGCATCGTCTATCTGAAGTCCACCGTCAAGACCATCAAGGTCAAACAGGTCGACACTGGCATCAGCAAGAATCCCCAGAAGGCTTCCGGTCGTAACCCCCAGAAGGCTTCCGCCAGAGGCTAAGAAAGGAGAGCATAAATCATGCCTAAGACTAATGTTTACGATATGTCCGGCAAGCAGGTCGGCGAGATCGAACTCTCCGCAGCTGTGTTCGGCATTGAGCCCAATGAGTCTGTTGTTCACGATGTGGTCAAGAATCACCTGGCCAACTGCCGTCAGGGCACTCAGTCCGCTCTGACCCGCGCCGAGGTTTCCGGCGGCGGCAAGAAGCCCTGGAGACAGAAGGGTACCGGCCGCGCCCGTCAGGGCAGCACCCGGGCTCCCCAGTGGACCCACGGCGGTATCGTGTTCGCTCCCAAGCCCCGCGATTACAGCTACACCCTGAATAAGAAGGTTAAGCGCCTGGCTCTGAAGTCCGTTCTGAGCGCCAAGGCCGCTGCCGACGCCATCGTGGTCATCGATTCCATCGAAATGAAGGAAATCAAGACCAAGGAGTTCGCCAAGTTCCTGGCCGCTGTCGGCGCTGAGAGCAAGCCCATGGTCGTTACCGCCGAGCCCAATCGCAATGTGGTTCTCTCCGGCCGTAACATCCCCGGCTGCACCGTCGCTTTCGCCAACATCATCAACGTTTACGACATCCTGAACGCCAAGAAGCTGGTCCTGGATAAGGCCGCTCTGGCCAAGATCGAGGAGGTGTTCGCATAATGAAGAGCGCTTACGATATCATCAGAAGACCTGTCGTTACCGAGCAGTCCATGGACGCCGTCGCCGACAAGAAGTACGTCTTCATGGTCGCTGTGGACGCCAACAAGGTTGAGATCAAGAGAGCTGTGGAAGAGATCTTCGGCGTTAAGGTCCGCAAGGTCAACACCATCAGAATGCAGGGCAAGCAGAAGCGCACCGGTTCTTATCCTATGGGCCGCCGCGCCGCCTACAAGAAGGCTTATGTTCAGCTTGCTGAAGATTCCAAGACCATCGAGTTCTTCGAGGGTATGGTCTAATCCAAATCTCAAAAAGGAGCGTAACGCAAAATGGCTATTAAAACCTTTAAGCCTTATACCCCGGCGCGCAGAGGCATGACCGTCTCCGCTTTCGACGGTGTGGATAAGCATGCAAGACCTGAGCGTAGCCTGGTTGAGACCCTGAAGAAGCACTCCGGTCGCAACAGCTACGGCAGAATCACCGTCCGCCACAAGGGCGGCGGCAACAAGCGGAAGTACCGCATCATCGACTTCAAGCGGGACAAGATCGATATGTTCGCCGAAGTCCTCCGCCTGGAGTATGACCCCAACCGCAGCGCTTTCATCGCCCTGGTCAAGTACGAAGACGGCGAACTGCGCTACATCCTGGCTCCCAACGGCCTGAAGGTTGGCGATAAGATCATCGCCTCCAACACTGCCGATATCAAGCCCGGTAACTGCCTGCCCATCGCCAACATCCCTGTTGGTACTGTTATCCACAATGTGGAGCTGAACCCCGGCCGTGGCGCTCAGTTGGTTCGCGCCGCTGGCGTGGCCGCTCAGTTGATGGCTAAGGACACTGAGCTGGCTCAGGTCCGTCTGCCCTCCGGCGAAGTTCGCTATATCCGCATGAACTGCACCGCCTGCATCGGTCAGGTCGGTAACCTGGATCACGAGAATGTCCACATCGGTAAGGCCGGCCGTACCCGCCACATGGGTATCCGTCCCACCGTTCGCGGCTCCGTGATGAACCCCAATGACCACCCCCACGGCGGCGGTGAGGGCCGCAGCCCCATCGGCCGTTCCGGCCCTGTCACTCCCTGGGGCAAGCCCGCACTGGGTTATAAGACTCGCAAGACGAAGAACCGCACCGATAAGTTCATCGTCAAGCGCAGAAACGCCAAGTAAGGAGGAAATGAAATGAGCAGAAGTATCAAGAAAGGCCCCTTTATTGCTCCCGAGCTGTACAAGCGCGTTGAAGAGCTGAATAAGGCTGGCGACAAGAAGGTCCTGAAGACCTGGTCCAGAGCCTCCACCATTTTCCCCTCCTTCGTCGGTCACACCATCGCTGTCCATGACGGCCGCAAGCACGTCCCCGTCTATGTCACCGAAGACATGGTCGGTCACAAGCTGGGCGAGTTCGTTCCTACCAGAACCTTCCGGGGCCACTCTGGCAGCAAGACCACCAACTCGAAGTAAGGAGGAACATCGAATGGAAGCGTTAGCACATGTTAAATTCGTCCGTATGTCTCCCCGGAAAGTGAAGCTGGTTTGCGACATGATCCGCGGCAAGGACGTTAAGACCGCCACCGCATATATGATGCAGACTCCTAAGGCTGCTTGCGAGCCCATGCTGAAGCTGCTGAAGAGCGCTGTGGCCAATGCCGAGCATAACTTCAACATGAATGTTGATGAACTGTATGTCTCCACCGTGGTCGCCAACCCCGGCCCCACCCTGAAGCGCGGCAGAATGGCTTCGCGGCACGGTTTCAATCGGATTCTCAAGAGAACCACTCACATCACCATCGGTGTGAGCGAGAAGGCTTAAGCAGGAGGTAGCTATGGGACAGAAAGTTAATCCCCATGGACTGCGCGTTGGCGTAATCAAGGACTGGGACTCCCGGTGGTACGCCCGTGCCGATAAGGTCGGCGACCTGATCGTCGAGGACTATAACGTCCGTAAGTACCTGAAGAACAAGCTGTATGCCGCCGGTGTCGCCAAGATCGAGATCGAGCGGAACAACGCTAAGGTCAAAATTAACATCCATTGCTCTCGCCCCGGCGTCGTCATTGGCAAGGCCGGTGCTGAGATTGAAAATCTGCGCAAGGATCTGGAAACCCGCCTGGGTAAGTCCGTGAACCTGAACATCGTTGAGGTTCGCTCCCCTGATCTGAACGCTCAGCTGGTGGCCGAGAACATCGCCCAGCAGCTGGAGAAGCGTATCTCCTTCCGCCGGGCCATGAAGAAGGCCATGCAGCAGGCTACCCGCCTGGGTGCCAAGGGCATCAAGGTTACCTGCGCCGGTCGTCTGGGCGGCGCCGAGATCGCTCGCTCCGAGTCCTATCACGAGGGTACCATCCCCCTGCAGACCATCCGTGCCGATATCGAGTACGGCTTCGCTGAGGCTGCCACCACCTATGGCCGCATCGGTGTCAAGGTCTGGATCTATAAGGGTGAAGTCCTCAACACCACTCTGCGCGCTGCTGCTCCCGAACCCGCTCCCGCCCGCCGGGATCGTCGGGATAACCGTCGCGGTGACCGCAGAGATGGCGGCCGTGGCTATCACAGAGATGGCGAGCGTCGCAACGGCGGCGAGCGTCGTGAAGGTGGCGACCGCAACTACAATCGTCGGGAAGGAGGCAACCGCTAATGCTGATGCCCAAGAGAGTGAAATACCGCAAGGTGCAGCGTGGTCGTATGACCGGTACTGCCTCCCGCGGTAACAAGATTGCCTACGGTGAGTATGGCATCCAGGCTTGCGAGCCCGGCTGGATCACCGGCAATCAGATCGAAGCCGCCCGTATCGCCATGACCCGTTACACCAAGCGTGGCGGTAAGGTTTGGATTAAGATTTTCCCCGATAAGCCGATTACCAAGAAGGCTCTCGGCGTTCGTATGGGTTCCGGTAAGGGCGCTCCCGAAACTTGGGTCGCCGTTGTCAAGAACCAGAAGGTGATGTTCGAGATCGGCGGCGTCAGCGAAGAAGTTGCCCGTGAGGCTCTTCGTCTGGCCCAGCACAAGCTGCCCATCAAGACCCGCATCATCAAGAAGGAAGTCCTGGATACTGAGATTGGTGGTGAATGATGATGAAGGCAACTGAAATCCGTAAGATGTCCGTTGAGGACCTGCAGGCTAAGCTGGTGGAACTGAAGAAGGACCTGTTCTTCCTGCGTATGCAGCACGCCACCAACCAGCTTGACAACCCCATCAAAATTGCTGTTGTCAAGAAAGACATTGCCCGCATCAAGACTATTATTCGTGAGAAAGAGACCACAATCTGAGGAGGTAAGCGAAAATGACTGAGAATACTAGAGCATTCCGCAAAACCAGAATCGGTCAGGTCGTCTCCGATAAGATGGACAAGACCATTGTGGTTGCGATCGAGGACAGCGTCCAGCATCCTCTGTACAAGAAGATCCTGAAGCGGACTTATAAGCTGAAGGCCCACGACGAGAACAACGAGTGCGGCATCGGCGATACCGTTGAGGTCATGGAGACCCGTCCTCTGTCCAAGGATAAGAGATGGAGACTGGTCAGAATCATTGAAAAGGCTAAGTAAGGAGGTCGGACAACTATGATTCAGCAGGAAAGTTATCTGAAGGTTGCCGACAACACCGGCGCCAAGGAAATCCACTGCATCCGGGTCCTGGGCGGCTCCAAGCGTAAGTTTGGTAACATTGGCGA
The DNA here is from genome assembly GCA_015067725.1 of Oscillospiraceae bacterium. Lineage (GTDB taxonomy): Bacteria > Bacillota > Clostridia > Oscillospirales > Oscillospiraceae > Faecousia. Next base: position 32,810 of record SVLX01000003.1, read on the forward strand.
TGTCATCGTCGCCTCTGTCCGCAAGGCTGCTCCCGGCGGCACTGTGAAGAAGGGCGAAGTGGTTAAGGCCGTTATCGTCCGCACCAAGAGAGGCGTCCGTCGCGCTGACGGCACCTATGTCCGCTTCGATGAGAACGCTGCCGTTATCATCAAGGAGGATAGAAACCCCAAGGGCACCCGTATCTTTGGACCCGTTGCCAGAGAGCTGCGCGAGAAGGATTACATGAAGATCCTCTCCCTGGCACCCGAAGTCATTTAAGGGGGACAAGCGATTATGAACATTAAGAAGAACGATACCGTTATCGTCCTGTCCGGTAAGTACAAGGGTACTAAGGGTAAGGTCCAGGTGGTCCTGCCCAAGGAGGACAAGGTCGTTGTTGAGGGCGTCAATATCGCCACCTGCCACACCAAGCCCCGTAAGCAGGGCGATCAGGCTGGCATCGTCAAGCGTGAGACCCCCATCCGGGCCTGCAAGGTCGCGCTGTTCTGTGCCAAGTGCGGCAAGGGTGTCCGTACCCATGCCAAGATCGAAGGCGACAAGAAGACCCGCGTCTGCGCCAAGTGCGGCGCTGAAATCTAAGAGGGAGGAGCAAGAATATGTCTGATAAGTATATTCCCCGCATGAAGGCTCAGTACACCGCTGAGATCGCTCCCGCTCTCATGAAGAAGTTCGGCTACAAGAGCGTCATGCAGATTCCTAAGCTGGATAAGGTCATCGTTAACGTTGGTTGCGGCGAAAGCAAGAACAACGCTAAGGAAATCGAAGCCATCTGCAAGGATATCGGCACCATCACCGGCCAGAAGCCCATCACCACCAAGGCTCGTAAGTCTGTCGCTAACTTTAAGGTCCGTGAGGGCGAAACCGTTGGCGTCAAGGTCACCCTGCGTGGCGACAAGATGTATGAGTTCCTGGACAAGCTGTTCAGCGTGGCTCTGCCCCGTGTCCGTGACTTCCGTGGCATCAACCCCAACTCCTTTGACGGTCGTGGCAACTATGCCTTCGGTCTGAAGGAGCAGCTGATCTTCCCTGAGATCGAGTACGATAAGGTGGACAAGATCCGTGGTATGGATATCTGCATCTGCACCACCGCCGCCACCGACGAAGAGGCCAAGGAGCTGCTGACTCAGCTCGGCGCCCCCTTCTATAACTAATGGAGGTATTAGACCATGGCTAAGAAATCTATGATCCTGAAGCAGCAGGCCGAGGCCAAATTCTCCACCCGCCGCTATAACCGCTGCAAGATTTGCGGCAGACCCCATGCTTACCTCCGCGATTACGGCGTGTGCCGTATCTGCTTCCGTGAGCTGGCTTACAAGGGCCAGATTCCCGGTGTTCGCAAGGCCAGCTGGTAATCCCTAATCGGATTCTCTCCGGTATCCACCAGGATACCGGAGTCCCCCCGGAGGATAATCCGGAGATTGAAATGTAAACAGGTATGAGAAGTCCTGAGAAGATGGAGCCGCGCGCGGTTCGCATTCTCCCGATACTCTCATGCTTCAACGGGTATAGCCCGTAACTTCTATAAGGAGGATATCAACATGCAAATCACTGATCCCGTAGCAGATATGCTGACCAGAATCCGGAATGCTAACTCTGCCAAGCACGACACCGTGAATGTCCCCGCTTCCAAGCTGAAGAAGGCCATCGCTCAGATTCTGCTGGACGAAGGTTATATCAAGTCCTTTGAGATCACCGACGAAGGTGTCCAGGGCAACATTCACATCACCCTGAAGTATGTTGGCAAGAAGGAGGCCGCTATCTCCGGCCTGCGCCGCGTCTCCAAGCCCGGTCTGCGTATCTACGCCGGTACCGAGGAGCTGCCCAAGGTCCTCAAGGGTCTGGGTATCGCCATCATTTCCACTTCCAAGGGCGTCATGACCGACAAGAAGGCCAGAGAGCTGCACATCGGCGGCGAAGTCCTGGCGTTCGTATGGTAAGGAGGTAGCTCAGAATGTCTAGAATTGGTAAGCAGATCATTACTGTGCCCGCCGGTGTTACCGTTAACGTCGCGGACGGCAATGTTGTTACCGTGAAGGGCCCCAAGGGCGAACTGACCCAGGCCTTCCACCCCAACATGATCATCAAGCTGGACGGCGCTGTCCTCACTGTCGCCCGCCCCAATGACGAGCATCTGTTCAAGAGCCTGCATGGCCTGACCCGTACCCTGCTGAATAACATGGTCGTCGGTGTCGAGAAGGGCTATGTCAAAGAGCTGGATATCGTCGGCGTTGGTTACAAGGCCGAAAAGAAGGGCACTCAGCTGGTCATGAGCCTGGGCTATTCTCACCCCGTTGTTATGGATGAGATTCCCGGTATCACCATCGAGGTTCCCGCTCCCAACAAGGTTCGCGTCCTGGGTATCGACAAGCAGGTCGTCGGCCAGTTTGCCGCTGAAGTCCGTGGTAAGAGACCTCCCGAACCCTATAAGGGCAAGGGCGTCAGATACACCGGTGAAGTTGTCCGCCTGAAGGCTGGCAAGGCCGGCGGTAAGAAATAATTAGGAGGTGTGCCACAATGGTAAGAAAAACCGATAAGAACGCTATGCGTCTGAAGCGCCACGTGCGCGTCCGCGGCAAGATCTCCGGCACGCCCGGCAGACCCCGCCTGAATGTCTATCGCAGCAATGCGAACATCTATGCCCAGCTTATCGATGACGTCAATGGCGTCACTCTGGCTGCCGCTTCCACCCTGGATAAGGGCTTCGACGGCGCCGCCGGCAACTGCGAGGCTGCCAAGAAGGTTGGCCTGGCTCTGGCTGAGCGTGCCAAGAAGCAGGGCATCACCACCGTGGTCTTCGACCGCAGCGGTTATGTCTATCACGGCCGTGTGGCCGCCCTGGCTGAGGGCGCCCGCGAAGGCGGCCTGGAGTTCTAAGGAGGAGGAAGTACAATGGCTTACAATAAGTCTAATGAGATTAACGCCCCCGAACTCATCGAGAAGGTCGTTTACCTGAACCGCGTCAGCAAGACCGTTAAGGGTGGCCGCGTCATGAAGTTCTCCGCTCTGGTCGTCGTTGGTGACGGCAAGGGTACTGTGGGCTATGGCCTGGGCAAGGCCGCCGAAGTCTCTGAGGCGATCCTGAAGGGTATCGCTGATGCCAAGAAGAACATGGTCACCATCACTCTGGCCGGTTCTACCATTCCCCATGATGTTATCGGCATCTTTGGTGCTGGCTCCGTTATGCTGAAGCCCGCTCCCGAAGGCACCGGTGTTATCGCTGGCGGCGCTGTTCGTGCTGTCATGGAAGCTGTCGGCATCCACAACATCTGTGCTAAGTGCCTGCGCTCCAACAACCCCCAGAACGTGGTCAAGGCCACCATGCAGGGTCTGATGTCCCTGCGCGGTCCTGAGCAGGTTGCTGCTGTCCGGGGCAAGAGCGTTGAAGAAATCGTTGGTTAAGGAGGCAATTAACAATGGCTAATTTGAAAATCACCCTGGTTAAGAGCCTGAACGGCCGTCTGAAGAAGCACATTGCTACCGCTGAGTCCCTGGGCCTGCGGAAGATTGGCCAGACTACGATTCAGCCCGATAACACCCAGACCCGTGGCAAGATCGCCAAGATTGGCTATCTGCTCCAGGTCACCGAAGTTGAATAAGGAGGAAAGTACCGATGAAGCTTTCTGAACTTTCTCCTGTTGCCGGTTCTACTCAGGTTGGCAAGCGCAAGGGTCGCGGCACCGGTACCGGTAATGGCAAGACCGCTGGCCGTGGCCACAAGGGCCAGAAGGCCCGCTCCGGCGGCAAGGTTCGCGCCGGTTTTGAAGGTGGCCAGATGCCTCTGGCTCGTCGCGTTCCTAAGCGCGGCTTCAACAACATCTTCGCTAAGAGACTGACCGCTGTTAACCTGTCCCAGCTGGATGTTTTTGAGAAGGGCGCCGTCGTTGACGCTGCCGCTCTCATCGAGAAGGGGATTATCCCCGGTTGCAAGTACGGCCTGAAGGTTCTGGCCCGTGGCGAAGTGACTAAGAAACTGACCGTCAAGGCCGCAGCTTTCTCCGAATCTGCCAAAGCAAAGATTGAGCAGGCAGGTGGAAAGGCTGAGGTGGTCTAAGTGCTGACTACAATCCGCAACGCTTGGAGAACTCCTGAACTCCGCAAGAAGATTCTCTTCACTCTGCTGGCTCTGCTGATCTTCAGAATTGGTAATGCCGTCACTGTTCCTTTCGTGAACAGTGATGCGCTCCAGTCCTTCTTTGACGCAAGTCTGGCAACCACCGCTCTGGGTTTCTATAATACCCTGTCCGGTTCCGCATTCTCTCAGGCTACTATCCTGGCTCTTTCCATTCAGCCTTACATCAATGCCTCCATCATCATCCAGCTTCTGACCGTGGCTATTCCTGCCCTGGAGCGGATGAGCAAAGAAGGCGGCGAAGAAGGCAAGAAGATGATCGAGCGCATCACCCGCTATACCACCGTTGGTCTGGGTCTGCTGATGGGTATTGCTTATACCGTCATGCTGCACAACTACTCTCTGGAGTATGGCATCCTGGACGAAGGCCTGAACTTCCTGCACTATGCTGTTATCGTCCTGACCTTCACTGCCGGCTCTGCGCTGGTCATGTGGCTGGGCGAGCAGATTACCCAGTATGGTATCGGCAATGGTATCTCCATCATTCTGTTTGCCAATATCATCTCCCGCCTGCCCGTTACCCTGATCAATATGCCCAGCCAGATCGCTACCGGCGCTATGGCTTGGTGGGCACTCCTGATCGTGGTCTTGGTCATGGCTGCCCTGGTTCTGCTGATCATCTTCGTCAACGCTGCTGAGCGCCGGATTCCCATCCAGTACGCCAAGCGGGTTGTGGGCCGCAAGGTCTATGGTGGTCAGAACACCAACCTGCCCATTAAGGTGAATATGTCCGGCGTTATGCCTGTCATCTTCGCCCAGTCCATCGCTTCCCTGCCTGCCACCATCTTCGCTTTCACCAGCGTGGAGAAGGGCAAGGGCTTCATGGGTGTGGTGAGACAGCTCCTGGATACGGATAGCTGGTTCTATGTCCTGATCTACGCTGTCATGATCTTCGGTTTTGCTTACTTCTATGCTGCCATCCAGTATGACCCCGTTGAGATCTCCAACAACCTGAAGAAGAACGGCGGCTTTATCCCCGGCTTCCGCCCCGGTAAGCCCACCGCGGACTTCATCAAGAAGGTTATCAGCAAGATTACTGTCTTTGGCGCTGTTTATCTGGCTATCGTCTGCCTGATGCCTCTCATCGGCGGCCTGCTGCTTCCCGGTGTTGCTAATCTGGGTATCGGCGGTACCTCTGTCATCATCGTCGTGGGCGTTGCTCTGGAGACCGTCCAGTCTCTGGAAGCTCAGATGCTCATGCGGCATTACAAGGGATTCCTGGAGTAATCGGAGGCAAAAGCATGAATCTGATTTTATTGGGCGCCCCCGGCGCCGGTAAGGGAACGCAGGGAGAACTGCTGAAAAAGCGACTTGGTATCCCTACGATTTCCACCGGCAATATGCTCAGGGAAGCGATTCGCAATGGAACACAGATCGGCATGAAAGCCAAACAATACATGGACAATGGTATGCTCGTCCCGGACGATGTTGTTCTGGATATCGTCCGGGAACGGGTGAGCCGGGAAGATTGCCGGAATGGTTTTATCCTTGACGGCTTTCCCCGGACCATCGCTCAGGGCGAGAGCCTGGAGCAGATGGGCATCCACATTGACCATGTAATCTCAATCGAAATTGACGACCATGTGATTGAAGACCGCATGACCGGTCGCAGAGTCTGCGGCAAGTGCGGCGCTTCCTATCACATCGTTGCCAACCCGCCCAAAACCGATGGTATCTGTGACGAGTGCGGTGGCGAGCTCCATATCCGGGCAGACGATGCCCTGGAGACCGTTCATCGCCGGCTGGTCATCTACCATCAGGAGACTGAGGCACTGAAAGGCTTCTATGAAGACCTCGGTAAGCTGCGTCTCGTTGAGGGCGATGTACCCATCGAGGAAGCCCACAGGAGCATCCTCAAGGTGATAGGTGCGTGACATGATCTATATCAAGAACGAACAAGAGTTGGATGCGATGCGGCAGGCCTGTAAGATTACCGCGGCAGCCCGTGCTTTGGCAGGGGAAATGGTAAGACCTGGCATCACCACCAAACAGATCGACAAGGCCGTTCACGATTTTATCGTGAAGCAGGGCGCCAAGCCGTCGTTCCTGCATTATCACGGCTATCCCGCAAGCGTTTGTATCTCCGTCAACGATACGGTCATCCACGGGATTCCCGGTGGATACACCCTGAAAGAGGGCGATATCGTTTCCGTTGATGTGGGTGCTTACTATAAGGGATTTCATGGAGATTGTGCCGCGACATTCCCCTGTGGAAGAATTTCTGCGGACGCACAGAGACTCATTGATGTGACCCGCCAGAGCTTCTTCGAGGGCATCAAATTCGCAAAACAGGGACATCGTGTCTCTGATATCTCCCACGCGGTTCAAGCGTATGTGGAGTCTAACGGTTATTCGGTGGTGCGCGCTTTCGTAGGTCACGGCGTTGGCGCTCAGCTCCACGAAGCCCCGGAAGTGCCGAATTTCGGTACTGCCGGACATGGACCCAGACTGCTGAAGGGTATGACCCTGGCGATCGAACCTATGGTGAACGAGGGCACTTATGATGTCCGCGTGCTCAAGGATGGATGGACCACCGTCACCTCCGACGGCAAGCTCTCGGCCCATTACGAAAATACTGTGCTCATTACCGACGGCGAGCCGGAAATCCTCACCGTCATCGAGGGGCTGTAGCATGGAAATCAAGATATCGGACATCGTTCTGTCCCTCGCCGGACGGGATCAGGGAAAGCTGTTTTATGTGATCAAAACAGACGGTGCGTACGTCCTGATTGCCAATGGCAAGGATAGACGGCTGGAAAGCCCCAAACGTAAGAAGCTGAAGCATGTCCGAAAGGTCCCTCGAGCAGATTCAAAAGTCGCCGAGAAGCTACGCAATGGCGACATAGTGCTCAACAGAGAATTACGCAGGGATCTGGCTACATTCAGCCAGGAAATCAACAGTCAAAACCAAGGGAGGTTTTAACTTGGCAAAAGACGACGTAATCGAACTTGAGGGCATCGTTGTAGATGCACTGCCGAATGCGATGTTCACCGTTGACATTGGTAACGGTCACACGATTCTGGCACATATTTCCGGCAAGCTCAGAATGAACTTTATTAAGATCTTGCCCGGTGACAAGGTAACTGTTCAGATGTCTCCCTATGATCTGACCCAAGGCCGGATCACCTGGAGAAGCAAGTAAACTTTATCAAGAGATTTGCTCTTAACTGGAGGTAACAGTATGAAGGTAAGACCGTCCGTTAAACCCATGTGCGAGAAGTGCAAGATCATCAAGCGCAAGGGTCGCGTTATGGTTATTTGCGAAAACCCCAAACACAAGCAGAGACAAGGCTAATAGGAGGTGCTTGAGAAGTTATGGCACGTATTGCTGGTATTGACCTGCCCCGCGAGAAGAGAATTGAAATTGGTCTGACTTATATCTACGGCATTGGCCGCACGAGCGCCAAGAAGATCCTGGAGATGGCTAACATCGACCCCGATACCCGGGTGAAGAACCTGACCGAAGACCAGGAAGCCGCCCTGCGTGATGTCATCGACCACAACTTCACCATCGAAGGCGACCTGCGCCGTGAAGTTGCGATGAACATTAAGCGTCTGTCCGAAATCGGCTGCTACCGTGGCGTCCGCCATCGTCGTGGTCTGCCCGTTCACGGTCAGCGCACCAAGACCAACGCCCGTACCCGTAAGGGTCCCAAGAAGACCATCGCCAACAAGAAGAAGTAAAGGAGGGATATGTAAATGGCTAAGGTTAACGCTAAGAAAGTCATCAAGCGCCGTAAGGAACGCAAGAATATTGAAAAGGGTGCTGCTCATATCCGCTCCTCTTTCAACAACACTATGGTCACCCTGACCGACCTGAATGGCAATGCCCTGTCCTGGGCTTCCTCCGGCGGTATGGGTTTCCGTGGCTCTAAGAAGTCCACCCCCTTCGCTGCTCAGACTGCTGCTGAGGTCGCCGCTAAGGCTGCCATGGAGCACGGCCTGAAGACCGTTGAGGTTTACGTTAAGGGTCCTGGTCAGGGACGTGAGGCCGCTATCCGCGCCCTGCAGTCCGCCGGCCTGGAAGTTGTTATGATTAAGGACGTCACTCCCATCCCCCACAATGGTTGCCGTCCTCCCAAGAGACGTCGTGTCTAATTCGCAATAGGAGGAATTTGAGTTATGGCTAAGAATATGCAGCCTGTCCTGAAGCGTTGCAGAACGCTGGGCGTTTCTCCTGCCGCAATGGGTTATTCCAAGACTTCCAACAAGAACCCCGGCGGTCAGAGAAGAGCCAAGAAGTCCGAGTATGCTATGCAGCTCACTGAGAAGCAGAAGGTTAAGTTTGTTTATGGCATCCAGGAGAAGCAGTTCCGTACCATGTACGAGAAGGCTTCCCGCGCTGGTGGCAACACCGGTGACGTGCTGCTGAGCATGATTGAGCGCCGTCTGGATAACGTCGTTTACCGTCTGGGTTATGCCTCCACCCGTCGTGAGGCTCGCCAGCTGGTCAACCATGGCCACTTTACCGTCAATGGCAAGCGGGTCAACATCCCCTCTTTCCTGGTTAAGGTCGGTGACGTGATCGCTGTTCACGAGAGCAGCGTTTCCAAGGCTCGCTTTAAGAAGATGAAGGAAGACGACGCTTTTGTCGCTGCCCCCAAGTGGCTGGATCGTGACAAGAACACCCTCCAGGGCAAGGTCGTCGCAGTTCCTACCAAGGAAGACATTGACTTCGAGATCGCTGTCCACCTGATCATCGAGTTGTACTCCAAGTAATGTCTCGCCCTCGTTAATCGTTAAGCTGTTTATCGCGGGGCGCAAGCCCCGCAAAGTGAAAAGGAGGGTAATTTATTCATGGTAGAAATTGAGAAGCCGCGCATTGTGTGCATGGACTCTACAGAAGATCCGTCCTATGGTAAGTATGTGGTTGAGCCTCTGGAGCGTGGTTATGGCACGACTCTGGGCAATTCCCTGAGAAGGATTCTGCTGTCCTCTCTGCCTGGCACGGCTGCGACCTCCGTTAAGATCTCCGGGGTCCAGCACGAGTTCTCTACGGTTCCTGGCGTCAAGGAAGACGTTACAGAGATCGTCCTGAACGTGAAGCGGATCATCACCAAGCTCCACTGCCAGGGTATTAAGACCGTCTACATTGACGCTGTCGGTCCCTGTGAAGTGACTGCCGGTGACATTAAGGCAGATTCTGATGTCGAGGTTCTGAACCCCGATTTGCACATCTGCACCCTGGGTCCCGATGCCACATTCAATATGGAAATCACCCTGAGCCATGGTCGTGGTTATGTTTCCGCAGACCGGAACAAGACCCCCCAGACTCCCATCGGCGTGATTCCCATCGACTCCATCTACACCCCGGTCTATAAGGTAAACTACACCGTGGAGAATACCCGTGTAGGCAACATGACTGACTATGATAAGCTGACTCTGGAGATTTGGACTGACTCGACCATCTCCGCCCGGGATGCTGTTTCTCTGGGCGCAAAGATCCTGTCTGACCACCTGAGCCTGTTTACCAACCTGTCTGAGACTGTTGCCAGCGTGGGTTCCACTGTGGTGGAGATTCCTGAACACAGCCCCAGTAAGGTGCTGCAGATGACCATCGACGAGCTGGATCTGTCTGTCCGTAGCTTCAACTGCCTGAAGCGGGCAAACATCAACACCGTTGAGGATCTGATTTCCAAGACCGGCGAGGATATGATGAAGGTCCGGAATATGGGCAAGAAGTCCCTGGACGAAGTCCAGAAGAAGCTGGAGATGATGGGCCTGTCCTTGGCCAGTGAAGACTCCAGCGCTTCCAGCTAATTTTTCTTAAAACCATTTACCTTAATTGTAAGGAGGAAATGCTAATGTTCGGCACTCGTAAGCTCGGCAAGACCAGCGCGCAGAGAAAGGCTATGCTTCGGCAGCTGACCACTGACCTGCTGGAACACGGCAAGATCGAGACGACTTTCTACAGAGCCAAGGAAGTTCAGCCCGTGGTTGAGAAGATGATCACCCTGGGCAAGAAGGGCAACCTGGCTGCTTATCGGCGGGCTATGGCCTACGTCACCAAGGAAGACGTTGTCCACAAGCTGTTCAAGGAGACTGCTCCCAAGTATGCTGACCGCAATGGCGGCTACACCAGAGTCATTCGCCTGGGCGCTCGCCGCGGTGATGCCGCTGAGATGGCTATCATCGAGCTCGTCTAATTTTGCATTGTAGTTGACTTAATAATCCCCTTCCGTTTCGCTCCGGAAGGGGATTTTGCTATGTCATGGCATTTGAAAGGACGAAAGCCCTCCCCAAGATAGAGGGGGAGGGCTTAAATGGGCTTACTTCAGGTTCTGCTCGTAGGACTCGATCATCTTCTTGACCATCTGGCCGCCCACAGAGCCAGCCTCACGGGAAGTCAGGTGACCGTTGTAGCCCTGCTTCAGATCGACGCCGACCTCAGAAGCGGCCTCCATCTTGAACTTGTCCATGGCTTCGCGGGCTTCGGGAATGTTGATTCTGTTGTTGCTCTTCATGTTGATCCATCTCCTTTTTCGTTGTTGCGTCAAGGGCTCAATGTCCTTTCCGCAAGCCTAGTTTCACCCGAAACCGCCACGATATGCGGGGGAGTTTCCGGAAGAAAACGCAAAAAGTGGATGGAAGAAAAAGACATAATCAGTTGTTGGATTGCGCCAACACACAGTCAATGGCCAGCACCACAGCCAGCGCCACTACCTCGTCCTTGGTGTCCCAAATGTTCAGCTCATAGCAGTCGCCCCAGGTCATCCATGCCTTACTGATGGAGACGATGGGTGAACCGTTTGCGGTAATGGTATAGTCATGGGCGAAGAAATCGCCGTCCATGACCCAGCCAAGACCTTCAATCCGGTATCTGGGCTTAAAGAAGGTAAACTCCTTCACAATCTCCGCTACCTGCCGTCCACCGACGAATACATAGAACCGGGGCAGGAAAGAAAAGACCTTCTGCTGTACCAGAGCCACTTCTTCGCCGTGGCTGTTGCAGATGTGGAGGGTTTTGCCCCAGGAGAGGAATTCGCCGTGGACGGAATACCGGTCAGCACCGGACTTCTCCTTGACGGTGAATTTATCTACCCAGGAAAAGATTTTTTGTTTGATGTACAGTCTCATAAGTTCTCCTTTGTCTCAAAAATAGTTGAATTGCCGTTGTTTCTTCGTTGCCCGGTGAGTCTGGTCAAGGCGGCTTTGCCCCTGGAGTCTCCATTGTCGGCGGACTTGCGATACCATTCCATGGCGACTTCTGTGCTTTGGGACAGACCATTGCCCAGTTCACAGCAACGACCCAGCAGAAATTGACCATAAGCGACAGCGGCAATATCTCCGCTGTCAGCCGCCCGCTGGAACCAAAGCACCGCCTGCCGGTAATCACGAGCCACATACACGCCGTTGTAGTAAAATTCGCCCACCATTGCGCAACCCTTGCCATATCCCATGTGGGCTGATTTGCGGTACAGGGCATAGGCTTTCTCTAAGTCGGGTTCTGTACCATATCCATAGTGATAACAGATGGCCAGATTGTAGATGGCTTCGGCATGGTCTTTGCTTGCGGCAGAGGTTAGAAGGGAGAACGCCAGGTCATTATCTTCCTCTACCTCGTCTCCATAGATGTACCGCATGGCGAGTTGGTACTGAGCTTGCGGGTCGCCGTTGTTGGCAGCAGTGCGGAGTGCTTCCAGTTTGTGTTTACCCATATTGTTCCCCTTGTCATGTAGTTAAGTGTAGATGAAGGTATCAAAGGTTTTCTCCCAGCTTACCTGGAACATCCGGGAAAGCGCCATCGCCGCCGGGTCGGTGTCGTCACATTCAAAAGAAATGTGGCTGGCTTTCTGGAAAATCAGGGAAACCAGAGCCATGGCAAACCCAGAGAAACTCTGCAAATCCCGACTGCCCACATAGGCGACTTCCCAAATGTCTTCGCCGGGTTCGATGAAGGCATAATGGGTGATTTGACCATCACAGCAGGTATAGTACACCGTCTCCGGCAGTACCGAAAGGAATTCTGCAAAGGTGGCAGTCAGCGGGGAGATGGGCTGATGGGTCATGGTGTAATAAGCATAAAGGGCATGGCAACAGTTGAGATAAGCCTTTTCTCCGGATTTCGCCATTTGGGGAGGGGCGGTTTCGGACAGAGGTGATTTTAACTGCGCAACCGTTACCCCGGCCTCCAGACAGCGCCGCTTGCGGATAAAGCCACCGGATATGAGCCAGGGAATCAGCGGATGGTCAGAATCCAGCATGACCTGCAGTGGTTTTCCTGCCCATTGCCGAAGGGTAGAAAAGAGTGCCCAAGCGGGGGCTTCGGTATTGGAGGAGAGCAGGTCAAGATAGACACGCTCACGGTGGAGTCGGTTCACGGACAGACCAACCCGGAAGACAGCTTCGCTATCCCGGATGAGGTCATAACGATCATTTCCGCAGGGGACAAGGTTAATCACGGTAATCCCTCCAAAGGGGTCATAATATGCCAGTAATCCTGCCCGGTGAAGCCGCAGTGCCGGTACAGGGCTTCCGGGGAAGTTGGGTTCTTGACACTTCCGGAGACTGTGGCGAATTTTGCGCCCTCCGGTTTCCGGTGAAGCAACTCCTGCACCATGGCCGTCCCAACACCCCGTCGGCGGTACCGGGGTAGAACCTGAATCCACTCCAGACAGATTTCTCCAATTTCCCGGTCATAGTCCGCCAGCGCACAGCCCATGGGCGAGCCGTCAGACATCTCCACCGCCATGAGCCAAAGCCCGGGCGCATAAACAGTTCTTTTGGTATAGCTGAGGACTTCTTCTGTTGTTACCCGCAGGTCATCATAGGAACGGTTGATGATGGAGACGATCCGGGGTAAGTCGCTGTCTTTTGCGGTACGGAGAGTAAAACCGGAAGTCACCGGGGCGGGGGTTTTGTGCAGGTCGTGCATCAACCGAAAATAGACCGTATCCCGGAAACCCACCGCCAATTCTGCGCGGTAGTCCCGCTCGTGGACGATTCGCATGGTGGGTGGCACCTGAATCTGCCGCCACTTCCACAGGGGAACAGACAGCATACCGCAGGGATTCAGGACATATTCTTCCGGTGTCACCATGGTTAGCCCTCCGATTTTGCCTTTGGGGTGAGTGCTGTGCGGTTTACCCACATGAGACTTTGACAGTTGAAGCTGGTCAGAGGAACAAAGCCACAGGATTGGTAGAAGCCTAAATTCTCCGCAGTGGAATCGGTGGAGAGAATCATTTGGTAGACCTGCGGATATTGCGCCATCAATGCCTGCAGAAGTCTTCGACCGATGCCCCTGCGCTGGTGCTGAGGGTCAACCAGAAGGTCCTGCACATAGACGATGGATGCCCCATCGCCTACGCAGCGTAAAAGCCCCAGAAGATGCCCGCCCTCGTATGCCCCCAGAGTCAGCAGGGAGTGAAGAAAAGAATCCCTCAACATATCCGGACGGCCGGTATAGTTGCTCCAGCCCACACTGCGGTAAAGACTCAGGATCGCCGCCTCGTCATATCCATCCATCACCCGAATCTCCGGGGCATCTTGCCACAACTCCAGCAGTCCTGCGCAATGAGAGCAGGGGGTGAAGCGGCTATGGGGAAAGTGGGGTCTGAGTTCATCATAGACGAAGTAGAATTCATCCTCGTCCCATTCCTCTTTGGCTTTAAGTTGACAGTTTAACAGGGCCTCCCGGTTGGGGAAAGCCACATCCCCGATGTAGATTCTCCCGCCGGGGGAGAGCAGGGGCAACAGGGAACGGAGGAAAGGAATTTTTTCGCTGTCAGTCAAATGATGCAGAGAGTAGGTGGCGATGATGGCATCGTATGGTTCTTCCAGCAGGGGCGCAACCAGACCCTGGGTAAAGTCACCCGGATATAGTCTGGCCTTGGGCATTTTTTCCCGGGCAAGGGCGAGCATCCGGGGGGAGAAATCCTGCCCATAGATGGTACATCCGGCGGCATAGAGTTTGGCAGTCAGGGTGGCTGTACCAAAGCCAATGTCCAGCACTCTGCGCCCGGGGGAAGACAGAACACGGCCATAGATTTCCCCCAGGACTTGTTTATAACCGGCGAAGGGGTAAGTATCGGATTCATCGGACAGGCCGACACTTTGGTCATAGCCGTCTGCCCAGAGATCAAAGCCTGTTTGATTTAGCATGGGGTCCTCCTTAGGGAAAGAAAACGTAAAATGAACAACCACCGTCCGCCGGGGAATAAGTGCGGACAGATGGAAAGCAAGTCATCAGGGTTGTTCTTCGTTTAGATCGTCCAGAGCCGCCCGTACTGCGGCAATGACGAAAGCGGAAAATGTGCAGTCTTTTCCCCGAATGGCCTTTTCCACTGCTTCGACCACATCATTAGGAAAACGGATGGTTTTGTTTGTGGTGGGAGGTGTGGTTGGAATTCTAAACTTACTCATGGTAAAAACCTCGCAATGCATTTGTATTGCTTTCAGTTTACGGCATGAGTATCGAAAAATATGCATTGCAATTGCAATGCAAGTGTGATATACTTGATTCTGGTGATGGAAATGGCTGAGTTTTGTCTTGCGTGTTGGAATGACTGGAACAAGAAAAATGACCCTCCGGAAATGTTTATCCTGTCCAAAGAGCCGGATATCTGCGAAGGCTGTGGTCAATGGAAGCCGGTAATTGTGGCTGTGCGCAAAGGATACATTCTACGGAAGAAGCTCCGTTGCTGGACTAAATCTACAAAGACACAGCTTCCGAAAGACTGAATCGCAAGCCCTAATAACGCTGGCGCAAACAGTCCTGAGGTTACACAAATCAGCGGAGAGGGCGTTCTTGATGATAATTTGTTATCTCGAACGCCGCAACGTTGATATGCCGTAAAGGGTGATTTGCTGAAAAATGATACGATTAAGCCTTGCCTGGTGTTCGCTCTGGGTAAGGCTTTATTGGCATTACCGGGCGAGAAGAAATCGTCAAGCCCCCTAGGATTGCGAATGGGTGATGGTGCCCGCATGGAAACCGGACTGGATTCGGTATTGGACAGGGGAGCGGATGTGTCCCCTCAAACCTCCACCAGCAAAACGCCTTCCCCTCCGGCGGGTAGCTTCTGTCGGATTTGTCCATCCTGAAACCAGACCGCCCCGCCGCTGGCCCGGTCAAGTCCCTCCGGGTTGGGAGTCAGGCACACCGGATTTACCAGCAGTACGTTTCTTCCGCAGAGTTTGGCTTGTTCGGCGTATTCCTGCACAATCCGGGTATTCCATTCCTCTGCCGGATAGTCGCAGTAAACCGGCCACAGGACGATATCCGGATGCAGTGCCAGCATTTCTTCCGGTCTGCACGGTGTCCACAGGTCGCCGCAGAGCCCAATGGCAAAGGTTTTTCCCCGGTAGGTGAACGGGGAGAAGCACTCGCCCTCCACATAGTGGTGGTCGGCAGTGGGCTCTTTCCATCCCATACTGACCCGGTGGAAATTGTGGCGGGTTGCGCCTGTTTCGTCAATGACAAGCTGACTGCTGTAGAGCAAATCCCCGGACTGTTCCAGATAGCCAAAAGAAATGGCCAGATCCCCATCTTTGGCGGCTGAGCGGATGGGGTCGAGCATGGGGGAGTCCACGGAGACAGCCAGTTGACGGTCAATGCTGTAATCCCAAGTGAAGGCCTCAAACCCCTGCAGGACGCTCTCCCCAAAAAGAATCAGGTCTGCTTTCCCGGCGAAGGTCATGGCGGTGCGGCAGATTACCTCCACATTATGGGGAATATCCCGGTCAATGACCGGCATGGCGGCTAAGGCAATGCGCATTGTTCTCCCTCCTGCCTGTGCCCAAATGGATGGGCTTTTTCATCATTATAGCAGAATGAGAGTCAAAAGTCAAAGAAAAGGGCGTCCTCTGGTAGCGAAATTCTGGACAGGGAATCAATTGGTTTGCCCGGCAAATGACTTTTCGGCTTGTAAATTTCTGGGATTTGTGATATAACAAGAGTAAAGACGGAGGGAGGATGAGACATGAACATCCAGGTGACCGAGAAACCCCATATGCTTTTGGAGACGGTGGAGTTGCTCTATGCATACATCAACCATATCCCGGCAGCGGAATTGACCATGCAGCGGGAAAACTGCCTGCCGGTGGAGGCGGTGCAGGAGATGATGGATGTGGCCTGCGCCGGAATCTCCCGGGAAGACGAGGCCTATCGGTACTACTTCGCCATGCACCGGATGCCCGATGAGGGGCATGGCTCGACCTGTATGGCCAGAACGCTGGTTTATATGGTCGTATCCCAGTATGATGGCTCAATGGATGAAACCTGCGCCATGATGAAGCTCTATTGGCACAGAGAACTCCGGGAGCGGGAGGTCTTATCCTCCGTAGGTACTTTTGCGCCATGGTTTGAGCCCCGGGATTCGTCCATGACCATGCAGGAATCCATTGCCCGGCTGAATATGGATGAAGACTATATTCGGAAACTGCAGGAACAGTTTTCGGACTATGATGCCGCCATTGACAATCTGCACCGGTTGATTGCGCCGGTTGCGGAGAAGCTGGAGCCTCTTTTGATGCCATGGGTCGCACCTGCTGCAGAGCAAGCCCGGCTGTGGCGGGAGAATCTGTCTGTGCCCGGTGCGGAGGAACGTTTTTTGCAGATGCTCTTTGTCCGGTATACGGAGAAAATTGACTGCATCAGCATTCAACTCCGGTATTTGGACCCCTACAGTGCCTCCGGTACGATTGTCAATACAGAGTCCGATCAGTGGGAGGTTCAGGAGCGGTACATCTTTATCCATTTGGGGCTTTACTTCCATCCGGAGGGTGAGCAGGGACAGGAACTGGAGCTGTTCCATAGCTGGGAATTCCGGGCAATGCGACTGCTGGGAAGTCCCGTGCGGCTGAGAATGCTTCATACCCTTTGGGATAAATCCATGTCCTCCCGGGAACTGGCCAAGGCGCTGAATCTGAATCTGGGTACACTGTGCCGGGACATGAACAGTCTCTATGAATGCAAACTCCTGATTCTGGAGAGCGGCAACGAACGCAGACGCTACCGCACCAACCGGGAGACCATGGCGTATCTGGCCAAGCATCTGGCAGATTTTGGCGAACTGCAACTCTCTGAGGAATAAATACAACAAAAGTCATCTCTCTGTTCATCCGGGAGATGGCTTTTTTGATGCTAACACAAGAAAATGCTTGCAAAACGACCAAAGCTATGGTAGAATCAGAACAAGGTATCTGGATTTTTGCAGACACAACGGTGTACCGAAACAAATTGCTGCAGTTTCCTCAAAATCCGGAGTTAATCCCCCCAACTTTTGTATTTATGCGGCCAAATGCTGCATGAATATCCGGCTTGCCGGAAATATAAAGTAAGGAGAGATCCAGATGAAACGCACAAAACTTCTGTCGATGATTATGGCTATGCTGATGATCATCACCTGCCTGGTTTCGCCCGCAATGGCCAATCCGGCAGACGCACAGACCGACGAGCTCGTTGAGATGAAACTCAATGGTCTCGAACCTGTTCTGACCACCAACGAGGAGGTCACCATTATGGTCAAGCTGGAGGGGGATACCACCTTCATGCAGACCAGCGACTTGCAGTTGGCTACCGCCAGCTACGACAGCCAGATGGCCGCTATGGCTCAGGCTGAGAACCGCATTGAGAAGGCCCTGAGCCAGTCCATTGAGGTGGAGAGCCGCTTCTCTCTGCTGTTCAATGGCTTCAGCTTCACCGGCGAAAGCTGGATGGTCGATGAAATCAATGCTCTGCCCGGCGTGAGTGCCTTCATCGCTCCCATGTTTGAGCTGATTGAGGCCCAGACTGTGGAAGACGTGAACCTGAGCCCCGCCATGGCCACCAGCACCAATCTGGTCGGTGCCAACTATGTCTGGGACATGGGCTATACCGGCGAGGGCATGGTCGTTGCCATTCTGGATACCGGCATCAGCCAGACCCATGACGGCTTCACTGCCATCCCCGAGAACATCAAGATGGACAAGGCTTATGTGGAGAACGTCTACAAGACCTATGGCGACAAGATGCACGGTGGTTCTCTGGAAGATTTGGACGGCATCTACTACAACGACAAGATGCCCTTCAACTGGGACTACTTTGACGGCGACCACATCCCCAACCACACTTCCTCTACCCACGGCTCTCACGTTGCGGGTATCGTTGCCGGTAACAATGGCAAGGACTTTAAGGGTGTCGCTCCCGATGCTCAGATCGTCACCATGCAGGTGTTCAATACCTCCGGTGGCGCATCCTTTGCGACGCTGATGGAAGCCATGGAAGACTGCGTCTATCTGGGCGTGGATGCCATCAATATGTCTCTGGGCATCACCGCTTATTTCGTCGGTTATGACACCATCTCCCCCGACATGGAGGGCCTGTATGAGGCTCTGGAGAATGCCGGTATCGCCATTTGTGCCGCCGCCGGTAACGATGCCAGCAGCAACTACGAGACCAACATCTCCAAGGGCTATACTGGCAGATGGTTCTCCTGGAATATGGACTCCGGTGCTATCGGTGCTCCTGCTGTCTATCCCGGCTCTTTCGCTGTTGCTTCTGTGGCCAATGGCTTCAGCAATGGCTACCTGACCGCTTACGGTGAGGAATACTATCCCAGCAGTGTTTTCGGTATCACCACCCTGGCTTCTCTGGAAGACAAGAGCTATGACCTGGTCTATGTGGGTCTGGGCTCTCCTGAGGAAATTGCCGCCGCCGGTAATTTGGAGGGCAAGATTGCTCTGGTCAAGCGCGGCATTCTGGACTTTGAAGTCAAGGCAAAGAACGTCGCCGAAGCCGGTGCTGTGGCTTGCCTGATTTTCAACAATGAGACCAGCCTGATCAATGTTGGCTTCAACAGCACCATTCCCGTGGGCATGATGACCAAGCTGGAAGGCGAGAGACTGCTCTCCAAGCTGTCTGATGGTGTCCATGGTGAGGTCACCGTCCATACCGATATGGGCTTTAAGGGCGTGTCCATGGCCGTTACCTCCTCCTGGGGTACTACCGCCAGCCTGGACATCAAGCCCGAAATTGCCGCCCCCGGCGACAACATCAATTCTGTTCTGGGCTATACCTGGAACAACACCATGTATGGCCTGATGAGCGGTACTTCCATGGCAACTCCCCATGTGGCCGGTGGTATGCTGCTGGTCAAGCAGAGACTCCGTGACCTGTTCCCGGATAAGTCTGTTACCGAAATCAATGAGCTGGCTCACACTTTCCTGATGAGCACTGCCCACCAGACCGCCAGCGATGTCCGCCGTGCTGGTGCTGGTCTCATGGACGTGGCTTCTGCCGTCACCACTGAGGCTTACCTGACGGTTCCCGGCGCTGACCGTCCCAAGCTGGAGCTGCGGGACAACGAAGAGGGCGAATTCACCTTTACCTTCGAGGTCAACAACTTCGGCAAGGAAGCCAAGACCTATGACATCGTTCCCTCCGTTCTGGTGGAGATTGCCGAGGAGCTGGAGTACAAGGGCTACGGCGAACACGGCGACAATGCTCAGGCGTTCATCGAATACAACGCAAGAAATGACTTCCTGCTGTCCAACCCCACCTATACCACCGTTAACGTGGTTAGCGGTTGCGTTCAGGATGTGACTGATTGGTGCACCATCGCTGGTCCCAAGGCCGTTACTGTGGAAGCCGGCGAAACCGAAACCATCCTCATGACCATCAAGACAGACAGCGAGCTGATGAACTATATTGAGGAAAAGTTCCCCTCCGGTACTTATCTGGAAGGCTATATCGCTCTGGAAGACCGTGCCGCCAATGGCAATGACCTGTCCATCCCCTTCCTGGGCTTCATCGGCGACTGGGACTATATCCCCATGCTGGACTCCGGCTTCTGGTGGAATCTGCCCTATGGCGTCAACAATCTGGCACAGATGCCCACCACCTGGGGTACTTATCTGGGCTATGGCCTGAAGGGTCAGGGTCTGGGTCTGAACTACTACTGGGATGCCACCGGCGAAACCTATGTGGCTGACCGCAACGCCATCTCCCCCAACGGTGACGGCTGGCTGGATGCGGTTGACATCATTGAATTCTCTCTGATGCGTACCCCCAAGACCGTCAAGCTGTACCTGCAGGATGCTGAGGGTAATGTGCTGAAGACTTACGAGGACCATACCTACGCTTTCCGCAAGGAACTCTATGATGCCACTTGGGGCACCAGCTACTCCAAATTCGACTTCAGCTTCACTGCTGAGGACATGGAAGAAAACGAGACCGCTTACCTCGTTCTGGAAGCATGGCTGGACCGTGAAGGCTTCGACATCAACGACAACATGAATGGCCGTCTGGTCTTCCCTGTGACCAAGGATACCGTTGCTCCCGCGGTTACCGCAATCCATAACGGCATCCAGATTCTGGACGACAACTATATCGCTTACTATGCGGTCTATGCCGATGCCCAGCGCAACGAGATGCTGTTTGAAGACGGTGTCTTCACTGAGGAGCGGGGCGTTGCTGAGACCTATGCCACTGAGCTGGATACTTACTTCGTTTCCGTTGCCGACTATGCCCACAACGAGGCCTTCTACATGGTCATGGACGGTCAGGTCTATGCCATGGACTGCAGTGGCTTTGACAAGGTTGGCAAGACCATGGTCGGCCGTGAGTTCGTCAACTGGAACACCAGTCTGGATCTGGGTGTTGCCACCTATGAGTATGGCTGGTACACCTTCAACACCGATACCCCCAACACCCTGAATCAGAAGTCCGAACTGCTGACTCTGGAGAACAACCCTTATGTCACCAATATGGGCACTGACTTCAGCAGCGGCGTTCTGGCTGACGATGGCACGGCTTATGTCTGCTCGTTGAACAAACTGTACACCCTGAATTTGGATACCTATGAGGTCACTGAGATCGCTCCCTTCACCATGGAGGGCTACGCAGCACCTATTGTTCGCTCTATGACCAAGCACCCCGCTACTGGCGAGGTCTATGGCTGGGTGGATGTGTCTTACATGAACCCCGGTTTCTGCAAGATCAATCTGGAGACCGGCGAGCTGACGCTGGAATGGATGCTGGATACTTCTCTGGGCTTCTGGGGTAGGCTGTTCAATGTCGGCGCTTGCTTCATCGATGCCAACACTGTTGCTGTTTGGACTGAAATGGATGGTCATAAGCTGTGGCTGACCGACTTTGAGACTGGTCTGGTAAGAGAGGAAACTGCCTCCTTCGACCTGATAACACCTGCCTATGGTGGCACCGGTTCGCACGTTTGCTCCGTCAGCACCACGAGCGGCGGCAACAGTATGGTCTATGATGCGGAAGAGAACTGCCTGTATATGTTCCATGAGTCCTCCAACTATCACCTGAACCGGACCAACAGCGGCGGCTTCATCAAGTACGATCTGGATACCCGCACCGCGACCACCTATACCACCGGTCCTGCCAACGGTTACTACATCTATGGTCTGTTCTTCCTGGAAGACGAGGCTGATGATTGCGTCTACTACCGTCAGGACATCGCCCCCACCTGCGACACTGAGGGCTACACCCTGCACACCTGCGCCGACTGCGGTCACGAGTACAGAGACAACTTCGTTCCCGCTCTGGGTCACACTTACGAAGGTATTGTGACAGAACCCACTTGCACCGACATGGGCTACACCACCTATACCTGCACCGTCTGCGGTGACAGCTATGTGGCTGACTACACCAAGCCTGTTGATCATGTGTTTGTGGAAGTGGTCATTGAGCCCACCTGCACCGAGGCCGGTTACACCATCTATATGTGTGAATGTGGCCATGAGGAAATTGGTGATGTGGTTGACCCCATTGGTCACAATTACGAGGAATATGTGGTTGAACCCACCTGCGAGGACTATGGTTATACCATGTATGTCTGCGCCGTCTGCGGCGACAGCTTCATCTCAGGATATACCGCCCCCGTCTGTCCCGCCGAGAAGTTCACCGATGTGGATACCAGTCAGTGGTATCACGAGGGCATTTGCTATGTCATCCGCAACGGTCTGATGAACGGCAAGAGCGAAACTGTCTTCGCGCCCACTGCCAACCTGACCCGCGCCGAGCTGGTCACCGTGCTGTACCGCATGGCAGGCTCTCCCTCTGTGGAAGACCTGGAGCATCCCTTCGCTGACGTTGCTGACGATACCTGGTACACCGATGCGGTCATCTGGGCATACAACGCCGAGGTCGTTAAGGGTATCTCCAATACCGCTTTCGCCCCCAACGCCAACATTACCCGTGAGCAGATTGCCACCATCCTGTACCGTTACGCCGGTGCTGAAGAAGTGGAAGAAGATGCTCTGGCTGACTTTGCCGATGCCGATAAGGTCAATGCCTATGCCGTCGATGCCATGAATTGGGCCGTTTCCGTTGACCTGATCAACGGCATGGATGATGCTACTCTGGCGCCTCAGGGTAACGCTACCCGGGCTCAGATTGCTACCATCCTCATGCGGTATTGCGAGGGCTAATTCCTAAATTCGCGTCACTGTGAAGTACTTTCATGGTTGACCTCCTTTCTGAATGCCGGGACTCCTTCGGGGGTCCCGGTGTTTTTTCTGGGAGAAAAATAACGCACCGCTTTTGCAGTAGGCAGAGCGGTGCGTTTTGGTTGGAGATTATAACAAAGAAATCCGGAGATTTTGCAGGAAACTATCCAGATTTTGCCGGTGGAGGCTGTAGCTGGTCTTTGCACCCTTCCGGGTGACGGAGACAAAGCCACTGGAGACCAGAAAACTCATGTGGTGAGAGATGGTGGCAGGGGAGAGTTGCAACAGGTCGGCCAGCTCTTGCCCATACATGGGGGTGTTTTTTAACAGCTTGAGAATCTCCACCCGCCGCAGGTCGGCAATGGATTTCAGCCGGTCAGCCAGATAGGGACTGTTGTCGCAATAGGTGGAAATCAGCTCCTGCAAAGGCTGACGGAGGATACCCATCATTAAAAAGGAGGTATCCTGATCAATGGCCTCTTCCCAGAAAACGCCGATGCCATTGAAGTTGATGGCCATAGGGAAGATGTGCAGGGATTCCAGAGGGGTGCTGGGGAAGCCGAAATTCCGCTGGAAGAATGTGGGGTCGCTCTCCAAAGTCTTGGTGACAAAAGCGGTGGCTGCTTGACACTGCTCCGCCATCTTTGCGGAGTGCTCGTGGACGATGGGGGTGACCAAACGAATCAGCTCCTGATACTTCCCGAAGTATTCCTCCGGGTGTTGCCAGAGTCTGGCGCAGAGCCATTTGGTCTGATTACTGCAGGAGAAGCGGTCAATGACCTGGAACAAAGTGGCCAAATCGGTGATGTCTGCAACCTGTTCTTCCGGACAGTTGAGCATCATGCACAGCAAATCCCGGCGGAGCGGCAAATCCACAGGGGGGAAACTGCCGTTCTGCTCCAGAAAGAACAGCGCCCAGGGCAGTCGATTTTCCTGGCTGGAGCCAGGGTAGAACATCTCCCCCCAGAGGTCTTGCCGAGCCTCCAGCACAGCCAGCAAATCGGCCTCCAGCTCAGCTACGGGTGCGGCAATTTCCTCCACCAGCTCCACGGGAATACCGTGCTTCTCCGCCAGACTCTGGCAGGTGACCATGCTGGGGTTGGGGTAGGTGTCATCGGTTATGGAATAGGTTTTCTCCAAAAACAAGATACATTCAATGGCCGGGCTTAAGCCGGATTCCACCTTCAGGCTCACAGTTTTCGCCTCCTTAACTGCCGCGACATTTGCCACAGCAGATTGCATTACTCTTTGCATTATAGCATATCCCCACTTTCTAAGCAACAGAAAAAGTCAGTTCACCCGCTGATAACGGAGAAATGCCTTATTCTTTGATAACATTCTAAGCAACAGCAAGTTCTTAGTGGGATTATAGCATAAACTTTGATGGAAATCAAATGGTTTTTTGAAAAAATAGGGTTGACAAATGATAGGTATCGTAGTATGCTATGGATAAACGGTGGAGTTGAAGGAAAATACTTAGATAATCGTCAATGAAACCGGAATCAAACAAACAGAAAGGACTGTGAAAACCATGAAAAAGAACCTGCGCATTCTGGCTATGCTCCTGTGCGTGACGATGCTCATCACCGTCATGTCTCCTGCCATGGCCACCGGAGTCCGGGTGGATTCCGACAACGCTACCACCGTCACCATCGACGACGTAGATAACGTCGTCGAATTCACCGGCGGACAGTGGGAGAAGACATCCCTGAAAGAAACCGAAGCTGAGGTACTCGGTGAGGATACCTTCCCCGGCAAGGACGAAATCGTCACCGTTATCGTCGTTCTGGAGGACGAACCTCTGCTGAAGGTGGCACAGACCATGGGCAGTGATGTGCCCAACCTCCTGACCACCAGTGCAGGCGCGAAGCTGGAGCAGTCTTTGCTGGCCAGTCACAGCGCCGTCCATAGTGAGATTATGGCATTGTGCGCCGACTTGGAGACTTCTGCCAAGAGGCACGACTATACCGCTGTCCTCAATGGATTCTCTATGGATATGCCCTATGGCATGATTGATGATGCTGAGGCGCTCCCCGGCATCAAGCGGATTACCCCGGTAAATTACTATAATGTTCCCGAGAACATGAGCAGCTTCGACCTGGCCATGGAAAACTCCAATGGCATGATTGGCGCAGACAAAGTCTTTATGGATATGTCCTTCTCTGGGCATGACGGCGCTGGTGCTGTGGTGGCCATTCTGGATACCGGTCTGGACACCGACCATGAGGCATTTATGGTCATGCCGGAGACTGTCCGCTATACCCAGTCCGATGTGCAGAAGATGATGAATGACATCAAGCTCTCATCCGGAATCACCAATGCCGCTGACACTTACGTCAATGCCAAAGTGCCTTACGCCTACGACTACGCCAATGATGACTGCGATGTCAACGGCGACATTGACCATGGTGTCCACGTCGCCGGTACTATTGCCGGTAACAATGGCGAGGACTTCTTCGGCGTTGCCCCCAATGCCCAGCTTATGATCATGAAGGTCTTTGCTGATGGCTCCGGCAGCGGCAACGGCGCAGACATCACCGCCGGTCTGGACGATGCCGTGAAGCTGGGTGCAGACTCCATCAATATGTCGCTGGGCTCTGCCGCCGGCTTTGTCTTTACCCGGGCCACGGAAGAGGAGGTCTATAACAACTGCTATGATGCCGGCATTAACCTGCTGGTGGCCGCCGGTAATGATACCAGTACCTCCTACATGAACCAGTATGGCAATGGTCTGGCTCAGGCGGAGAGTCTGGATAATTCCATTGTTGGCAGTCCCTCCACCGGTTATGGCGCCATGTCTGTGGCCAGCGTGCAGAATGTGGCCGCCCCCAGCAATTACTTCCTTCTGGGCGACATGGCTGAGGACAACAAGATTGGCTTCAGTTTAATGGTTTATGCACCCAGCAGTACGCAGGTGGACTTCTTCACCCAGGTGCGCACCTGGAATGAGAACACCTTCACCAGAGAATATGTGGTCATTCCCGGCATCGGTGAGGAATCTGACTATGCCGGGTTGGATGTGACCGATAAGATTGCCTTGGTTCGGCGTGGCGTGACCAATTTCGAGGACAAAGCTGCCATTGCCAAGTCCCATGGGGCTAAGGCTGTCATCATTTATAACAATGTGGACGAGGCCATTGCCCCTGCTTATAACACCTTTACCCTCCCCATGGTGGGCATCAGCCTGTCTGATGGCGAGAAGTTGATTGCCGCCGCCGAAACCGGCAACAACACCGTCACCTTCGGCCCGGCCAATGCCAACAACTATTTCTATCAGACCCCGGTGGAGGAGCGGATTCCCTGGACGGCGATTCTGCCCGCTTCTGACGGTGGAAGAGTTTCCTCCTTCTCCAGCATCGGCCCTGGTACAGACCTGTCGCTGAAGCCGGAGATTTCCGCCCCCGGTGGCAACATCATGTCCTCCGTCATCGGTGGCGGCTATGCGGTAATGAGCGGCACTTCCATGGCAACTCCCCATATGGCCGGCGTTGCCGCAGTGGTGCGCAACTATGTCCGCAATGAGCTGGGCGTCACTGATGCCAATCAGCTTCGGGATATTACCGATGCTTTGATGATGTCCACCACCGTCCCTGCTGTAAACAGTACCGGCGTGGAGTATAGCCCCCGCTGGCAGGGTGCAGGTATCGTCAATGTGAAGAATGCGGTCACTGCCCAGAGTTATCTGACCGTGGAGAAGATTGACGATTCCAACCCTGATGAAGTCCTGACCCTGACCCGCCCCAAGGCAGAGCTGGGCTGGAATGATGCGGGTAAGTATACTTTCACCTTTAAGGTACACAACATCTCTGATCAGAGCGCAACTTATACGCTGAGCGCCGTCTCCCTGACGGAGAGCGTTGTCAACCAGTATGGCGTGGATTTCTCCGATGGTGTTGCCACCCGTCTGGGCGAAGAAGACTTTACCATGACCTTTGACTGTGGCAATGTCCTGACGGTCGCCGCTGGTAAGACGGCAACTGTCAAGGCTACGCTGACTCTGACCGATACTTACAAGACGGAACTGTTTGAGCACTTTGAAAACGGCAACTATGTGGAAGGCTTCGTCTATCTGCAGCCCGCTGAGGGTGTGACCCTGGTCTTGCCGTATCTGGGATTCTGCGGCAATTGGCTGGATGCCGGTACGGTTTTTGAAGGCGCGCCGGATACTGCCTGGCAGCTTCAGCCTACCCTCTTTGCCACCGTGAATGTGGTCGGATCCGGCTACTACCTGGCCGAGGATGCCTATACGAACACTTACAACTTCCAACGACTGGCATTCTCTCCCAAGATTGCCGGTGACCAGCAGTATCTGGGTACGATTCTCACCACCCGCCGGAATCTGACGGACTTTGCGATGACTGTCAGTAATGCAGAGGGTGAGGCGATCTGGGCTCTGGGCACCAGCCACCTGACCAAGAGTTATTTCTATGCGGGCTATGGTGCGGTCATCAATACTCAGGTTCTTGCCGAGGGCTGGAATGGGCGCTATTACAATGAGGAAACCGGCGCATTTGACGGCGAATATGTCCCCTCCGGTCAGTATTACTTTACTTTCTCCGGCGATGTGGGTCAGCATGAGGACGGCTATACCGAGGTCACCTATCCTTTGTGGGTGGATAGTGGAGCACCGGAAATTACCAATGTTCAGACCTATAAGGATACCGACGGCAAGTTCAAACTGTCCTTTGATGTGCAGGATGACCACTATGTCCGCATTGTGAACATCATCGACTCCACCAACACCTGGCTTCTGACTTACACCATTGAGGACTTCGCCTCCCTTGAGCCTCAGGGCAGTAAGTCCAGGGTGGTTATGGATTTGGACGAGCTGTGCCAGTTCCTGGCAGACAACGGTCTGAATCCCGGTACCGTGAAGCTGCAGGCGGGCGACTATGCCCTGAACAATGGCTATGTCTATGTGGATTTGGGTCCTGAATACATGAGCCTGTCCAATATGACCATTGCCAGGGGTGACAGCCAGGAAGCCTCTCTGCGGATTCTGCCTGCGGAAAAGGCGGACAGCTTTGAACTGACCTGGACTTCCGACGATGAATCCGTTGCCACTGTGGATCAGAATGGTCTGGTTACCGGTGTGAACCATGGCACGACCACCATCAAGGTCATCGCCAACAGCGGGCTCAGTGCAGAAGCCGTGGTCACCATTGGCGACGAGACTCTGCCGCCCGAAGAACCGGAGACACCCAATCCCAATGCCCATGTGGACTATCCCTCCCCCGAAGTGACGGACAAGCCCTGGGATACCCGGGTAGAAGCCAGTGACAGCGAAGTCCTCAACGACCGCTTTGAAGCGGATGGCTTGTGGTACAAGGTCACTGGAGCAGACACCGTCCAGCTCATTAAGAATCCTAATGTGGCCAACGATTACTCTGCCACCTATCCCCAAGCCCCTGCGGAATTGGTGATTCCTGAGACCGTCAGCCATGAAGGTAAGGACTATACCGTCACCTCCATTGGCTACCGGGCTTTCTACCTCTCCAGCCAGATTACCGGCATCACTCTGCCTGAGACTATCCGGGTCATTGGTGACTATGCCTTCCAGCTTGCCTGGAGCAACTCCAAGCTGACCAGCATCAATCTGCCTGAAGGTCTGGAAGAAATTGGCGCCAATGCTTTCTATGGCAACAGCAACTGTGATTTTGTCCTGCCTTCCAGTTTGCGCTATATTGGCTATCAGGCTTTTGCCTTCAGCGGCATTACTGAGGTGAAGCTGGGCGAGGCCATGGAGGATGTGGGCGACAGAGCCTTCTCCTACTGCTACAAGCTGACCAAGGCAGAACTCTCTGTGGTGGCGCAGGATTCTGAGGGTCTGTTCATGTACAGCAACACCCTGAAGGATGTGACCATTCAAGATGGCGTGGAGCGGATTCCGGAGAACTGCTTCTATTACTGCCCCGTGGAAACCATCGAGTATCCCGACAGCGTGAAAGAACTGCGCAAGGCGGCTTTCTATGGTACCGGTCTGAAGGATCTGTGCCTGGAGGGGACCAACATCACCACCATCGGTGACTTTGCCTTTGCAGGTGTTGACAACTGTTATGATTTTGTTATCCCCGACAGTGTTACCTATGTGGGCAGTGATGTATTCTATTGGTGCCGTTATCTCCGCTCTATCCACTTTGGCGAAAATGTGGCTTATGTAGGTGATGGCACCATGAGCAGCTACTTCCTCCATCCCGATGTAACTGCCGCCCATGTGGAGGTTGACAGTGCTACTGCCGGTGCGGCTGTCCGGCGCAGTGGTTTCCTGGGTGTAATTTACAAAGACGGCGTCAAGTTTGATGTCTATACCGGTGCGCCCTTTACCATTGACGGTTTGACCTATACCCCCATCTCTGCCGATGAGGTTATGGTCACTGCCGTTGAAGATGGGACGGTGGGCGTAATCGTTATCCCCGAAACCGTTACCTGTGAAGGCGACAATGCCACCTATACCGTTACCGCCGTGGGTGACCGGCTCTTCTCCCAGAAATACTACATTACGGAAATCCATCTGCCTGATACCATCACTACCGTGGGCGAGCGGGCCTTTGACCAGATTCATGGGCTGGAGTACATCAACATTCCCAAGAACCTGACCACCATCTCCGGTCTGCAGCCCTTTGGTTACGGCGGCTGGAACACTCTGGAGTGGAGCGGGGTCTGGAATCCGGAGACTCTGGTGGTGCCCGGCAGCCTGAAGACCTGGAATTCCTCTGCCTTCCCCGGCAACCACTATACCGCCATCGTGGTGGAAGAAGGCGTGGATCACATTGGCGAGTACGGCTTTGCCAGCAACAAAAAGGTGCAGTCTGTCCAGCTTCCCGGTACCCTCAGAGCCATTGAAACCCAAGGTATGGCCAATATGGAGAGTCTGAAGGAACTGACTCTGCCGGAGGGTCTGGAATATCTGGGCGATATGGCCCTGTCCGGTGTGGCGCTGGAATCTCTGTCTCTGCCGGACAGCCTGCAGTATATCGGTTACAGAGCATTCTACTCCTATTTCACCGACTATAATACCCCCTATCCCTATGAAATGACCTACACAGGCATTCCTGAGGTCACCATTCCCGGTGGTCTGGTTGGTCTGGGTTGGGAAGCCTTTGAGGGCTGCGTGGAGATTACCACGACTCTGGGCAGTCAGCGAAATCTGATTGTTGAGCGTTGCAACATGGATGCGGGCAACCTGCCCACCGTCATCTGGGACGGCCGCACCGATATTCCCGCCGGCGATTACTCGGTCATTCCCGAGGGTATGACTGTCACTATGGAAGAAGGCACGGTCATTGAAGGTACACTCTATGTGGAAGGCACACTGATTTACGCCTGCACCATTGAGCCCGGCGACGGTCTGGTGGTCACTGGTGAGGCCATCCGTCAGCACGGCGAGTTTGAACTGCGTAACATTCAGGGCGCTACCTGCGGAACAGACGGCTACAGCGGCGACGTCTGCTGTGTGGAATGCAATGAGGTCATGTCTGCCGGTCAGGTTATTCCTGCCACCGGGGAACACAACAATACCGAAGTGCGCAATGCACAGGCCGCCACCTGTATCGCAGAAGGCTACACCGGCGACACCTACTGCCTGGATTGCGGTCTGCTGGTGCGGGAAGGTCAGACTGTCTCTGTGGACGGAGACAACCATGTGCATACCGAAGTGCGTAATGCATACGATGCCACCTGCACCAATGATGGCTATACCGGCGACACCTATTGTCTGGATTGCGAAAAGCTGGTTGTTTCCGGCGAGGTGGTTCCTGCAGTCTGCCCCAGCAATAGCTTTACCGATGTGCCCAAGGGTCAGTGGTATCACGAAGCCGTGGACTTTGTGGTTGGCGCAAACCTAATGCATGGCATCAGCGAAACCAGCTTTGCGCCCAATGCCACCACTTCCCGGGCAATGGTGGTCACCACCTTGTACCGCATGGCGGGCTCTCCTGAGGTCAATGGTGAGAACAACTTCACAGATCTGACCCAGGATTGGTATGCCGCTGCTGTCCAGTGGGCAGTGGAAACCGGCGTGACCACTGGCTACAGCGAGACCATCTTTGCCCCCAATGCCCCCATCACCCGGGAGCAGTTGGCGACCATGCTCTATCGCTATGCGAAGGCTTGCGGTATGGACGTGAGCGCACAGGCTGACCTGAGTGGCTACACCGATGCCGGGAAAATCAGCTCCTGGGCGCTGACGGCCATGGCTTGGGCCAACGCCGAGGGCATTATTCAGGGCGACAGCGAAACCACCCTGAGCCCCCGTGCCACCAGCACCAGAGCGCAACTGGCCATGGTTCTGACCAGAATTTGTCAGGAGTAAATCCAATCCAGTTCGAGGTTGCATCCCGTATGGGAGAGTCTTTGCAGACTCTCCCGCCTCTAAAGACAGAGCCGGAGTACATCTCCGGTTCTGTTTTTTACCCAAAAGAAAACCGGGCAGACCCCTTCCGGGAGTCTGCCCGAAAATCTGTGAATTTAAAGCCATCATTTCGGCAACTTTTGGCAATGCCGGGTGTAGCGTTTGTCGATGCAGTTGGTCCGCAGCGGGGGTGAATTTGTCCTGGAATCGCTCCGGATAGAGAAAGATACACAGCGCCCAAATCAAAAATACCGGCGCTGCCATGACCATCAGAGACCCGGCGCAGAAACTACCCAGAACAATCGGGGGAGAGAACACCGTCAGATGGTCCCGGTTAAAAATCCGGTAAGTGGTACAGCAGCGGGTTCTCGTCACCAGCCGGAGGATGCTTCAAATCAGCACATAAGACAGACCGAACACATAAGATCATAGAAATCATAAACAGACCGATTATGCCAATAAGCCCCGGAAAGCAAGCCGAACTAATGGCGACAATCTGCAGACACCGGGGAGTCAGCGACATATAGGTGGCTCTGCTGGCAGAGACAATGCAGGTTTCGGGGTGGGGCAGTTGATTATCTTCCGGAAGGGGTGGAAACGGCTGGCAAAGAGTACCCACGAACGCAGCGGGATGTTGTTCCCGGTGGGGATAATCTGCTGAATCATGTCGGCTATCCGGATTGTCCACAGCGGATGCGGGGGGAGAAGTCGGAGACGAAGCCAATACTCTCTAAAATAGAGAAGACTTCCGGACGGATAGGACGGAGCATAAGTGATAAAAGATGAATCAAACAACTCGGTATTAGCCGGACAAAGTGTCGTTTGCGGGTCGTAGACATGGAGCCTCACCTGTGACATAACCTGCTGATGTGGGATGACAAAAGATATACGCAGTATAGCGAAAAACGATAAAAGTAAATCAGAGGTTGAATTGGATGAATTCCGATTCTTTTGTTACGAGTCAGAGAAAGCGCGACCGGGCGTGATTTGGTGTAAGTTTCCCGCAAACTGACCTTGCAATTGCGCCGGGAATATGAGATAATGCCCATAATCCCAACACAGGGAGCATCATCAATACGGAGGGATAAACCATGACCCCTGAACAACTGATTGCCCTGGCAAAAGAAGCCATGACCCATGCCTATGTGCCCTATTCCGGCTATAAGGTCGGTGCGGCGCTGCTGTGCGCTGACGGCAGTGTCTATCAGGGATGTAACATCGAAAACGCATCCTATACCCCCACCGTCTGCGCCGAGCGGACAGCCATCTTCAAAGCGGTGTATGACGGACACCGGGATTTTGTGGCCATTGCGGTCTGCGGCGGCAAAGACGGCGTGATCACCGGCAGTTTCCCGCCCTGTGGGGTCTGCCGTCAGGTTATGCGGGAATTCTGCAACGATGATTTCACCGTTTATTTGGTGGGGGCGGGGGAGAGCTATGAAACGCTCACCCTGAGTCAGCTTCTGCCCCACAGCTTCTCTGCCAAAGAACACATGAACTGACCAAAAGTTCCGGCTTTTTTCCCGAATCCTTGGACAACTCCACAAAAATGGGAAAAAAGGAAAAATACCTGTTGATTTTTTGACCAAAATGTGTTACAACAGGTACAGACGTACGGTTATTTGCCGGACGGCTGAAATCCCTATGTTTTACTACATATTTGGAGGTAAAGAGAAATGAAGAAAATCATCGCACTGCTCCTGGCCATGGTTATGGTCTGCGCTCTGTTTACCGCCTGTGCTTCCAGCAACGGCGAACAGAACGACAACGGCAACACCACCGACGGCATCGTGAAGAAGGTTGCTCTGGTCACTGACGTGGGCACCATCGACGACGAATCCTTCAACCAGGCTTGCTGGCAGGGCACCGAGGCATGGTGCAAGGCCAACAATATCGAGTACAACTACTATCAGCCCACTGAGGACTCCACTGACGCCCGCGTCCTGTCCGTGGCTCAGGCCATCAACGACGGCGCCAACGTCATCGTTATGCCCGGCTACCTGTTCGGCGCCACTGTCCTGACCGTTCAGGAACAGTACCCCGAGGTTTACTTCCTGGCTGTTGACGTCGCTGCCGGCGACCTGACTCTGGACTACACCAACTATTATGATCCCATGGCCAACGTTGCTTGCCTGACCTTCTCCGAGGAGCAGGCCGGTTACCTGGCTGGCTACGCCGCTGTTAAGGACGGCTATACCAAGCTGGGCTTCCTGGGCGGCATGGCTGTTCCCGCTGTTATCCGTTACGGCTATGGCTTCATCCAGGGCGCTGACGTTGCTGCCAAGGAGATGGGCGTGAACATCGAGATCAACTACACCTACGGTGGCCAGTTCCAGGGCTCTCCTGAGATCACCGCCAAGATGGAAGGTTGGTATCAGGGCGGCACTGAGGTCGTCTTCGCTTGCGGCGGCGGCATCTACACTTCCGCTCTGGAAGCTGCTGAGAAGAACAATGGCAAGGTCATCGGTGTCGACGTTGACCAGAGCTACCTGTCTGAGCTGTTCATCACCTCTGCCATGAAGGGTCTGCAGAACGTTACTGAGACTGTTCTGGAAGAGCTGAATACCGGCAAGTGGGGCACCTACGGCGGCAAGATCACCAACTTCGGTCTGCTGGAAGGCGAGTATGTTGGCCTGCCCACTGCTGAAGGCTCCTGGAGACTCGGCACCTTCACCGTGGAAGAGTACGAGACCATCAAGAATGGCATCAAGGATGGCACCATCGCTGTCAGCAACGACACCGCCGCTCTGCCCGCTGTCTCCGAATTCACTGTGGTCAACGAGATTGGCTAATTCCCCCTTTGAAATCCATTGAACTTACCCCCCGGCGAAAGCCGGGGGGTTCTTTGCTATTTGGGGTTTAAATGGAATAAAACAAGAACTGTCAGAAAGTATAGATTCTGACAGTTCTTACTTTTCTCAGATTATAGCAGATCTGGCTGGGTTTTTCAAGTCCTTTTTTTCAGAAATAGATTCAGAATATTTATAAAACTTTTCGGCTTCGTTAAGAGAAAATGACTGTCAAAATCTATACTTTTTGACATAATCCCACCAAATCCGCAAAATCGCATGGCAAATCAAGGTCAAAAGATAAGTAAGACAAAGTTCTGCTGAATAAAATGAGGAGGCATGAAATATGTCGAAATTTCAGAAAGCGATAGCCCTGCTGCTGGTGGTTGCCCTCACCGCAGCCCTGTCTGTGAGCCTGACCATGGCTTACTTGCAGCACGAAGACAGCGATGTCAATGTAATGACCCTGGGCAATGTGAAGATCAAGCAAATTGAGCAGGAACGGGATGAAAAAGGCGGTCTGCAGGACTTTACGCAGGAAAAGCCCGCTTATCCCGCAGTTGGCCCCATCGAATGGGCAGAAAAAGGCGTTGATGTCAACGGCACTGAGTACAAGGTGTTCACCGATGAACTGAAGAACGTGGTGGACAAGATCATCACCGTGGAGAACACTGGCAAGTCTGATGCTTATGTCCGCACTATTATTGCCATTGAAGCACCGGACTTTGACCCCAACGACCTGATTCATGTCAACATCAACCCGGATGGCTTGACTTTTACTGCATGGACTCCTGTTGAGGTTGGTGATGTGGATTATGTCTATGCTGTCTTTACTTACAACGCCGCATTGAAGCCGGACGAAATCTCTGCGCCCTCTCTGTTACAGGTATTCCTGGACTCCAAAGCAACAAATGAGGATGTAGCTAAGTTTGGCGATACTTGGGACATCATTGCCATTTCTCAGGCAGTTCAGACCAAGGGCTTTGCTGATGCGAAGACTGCACTGGATACCGCCTTTGGTGCTGTTGATGCAACCAATGCGGCCCAGTGGGTGCGTGAAGCACAGGAAGAAGCACAGAAAGAAAAAGAACCCGACACTTGGGACGGCACTGCTGATACCTCCTGGTACAACGACACCGACACGGAGTTTTTGATTATGACTGCCGAGCAGTTGGCAGGTTTTTCTGAGCTGGTGGACGGTGGCAACAACTTTGCGGGTAAGACCGTGAAGCTGGGCAAGAATATTGACCTCTATTATCTGGCAGACGGTACAAGTGAGCCGAAGTCTTTTGACCCCATCGGTGACAAGTCTGCTTTTGCCGGTACTCTGGATGGACAGGGCTATACCATCTCCAACCTGTATCAGAGCGGCTGGGCCTTTGGCTATGAATGGGGCAAATATGGCTCTATCGGTCTGTTCGGCGAGCTGGAGAGTGCCACGGTAAAGAATCTGACCCTCTCCGGTGCTGAGTCCTTTGTTGAGGGTGGCGACGTTGGCGGCATTACCGGTAGCGCAACCGGTACTTGTGTTTTTGAGAACATCACCATTGAGGATTCTGTGTTTGCCACTTATAACAATGGCAACGGCGGCATTATTGGCTGGTCCGGTGCTGGCAACTACACCTTCAAGAATGTGACCATTGCTGAAAATACGGTTCTGGCTGGTCTGTGGGGTTCTTTTGACAGCTCCATTGGCGGCATTGTTGGTCAAGGGGAGCCCGGCGCAACCTACAACTTTGAAAATGTGGACATTGCTTGCCGTCTGGATGTGTACAATGACTGCACCGCTTCTTATGACTATTACAACTACCGTATGTGCGGCATGATTATCGGTCGTCTGGAAGAAACAACCACCATCG
Organism: Oscillospiraceae bacterium; assembly: GCA_015067725.1. Classification (GTDB taxonomy): domain Bacteria; phylum Bacillota; class Clostridia; order Oscillospirales; family Oscillospiraceae; genus Faecousia. The sequence goes on from SVLX01000003.1 coordinate 68,335, forward strand.
ATGGCTCGAATTATCCCGACACAAGCAAGTACAACATCACTTGCAACAATGTTACCGTTACTTACGGAGATTGGATGAACTATCACTATTGCGAACCTACTCCCGGATACAATAACGGTCGCGGAATGCGTGTTGAGCCCGGCTATTCCTACGGTGGTCTGCCTGAGGATTTCGATCATTCCCAGTGCACGACTAACCACAATACATTGATTCCCTTTGACCAGATTTTTGGTGGTGCCCAGTATGGCGTTAAGGGTCTAAAGACTTATGACGGTGTGAATGTCGTCTACAACAACAAGTAATCACCCCTGATGGAAGAATTTCAAAGCGCCGACCCTAATCCCGTTGGCGCTTTATCCTCAAACAACTACGGTATGGAGGTACTGGGTATGTCAAAATTTAAGAAAGCGATAGCCCTGCTGCTGGTGGTTGCCCTCACCGCAGCCCTGTCTGTGAGCCTGACCATGGCTTACTTGCAGCACGACGTCAGCGATGTCAACGTAATGACCCTGGGCAATGTGCAGATTGAACAGTTGGAGCAACAGCGCAAAGTGGAAAACGGTGCGTGGGTCTCTACAGGCGAAAAAGATGAGTACGGCTATATCCCGGATGTTTTGGAAAAATTTGAGGACAACAATCCTGCTTACCCTGCGGTCTATCAGGATGGCAACGTCAAGTGGGATGACAGAAACGGTAGTCAGAACGCTTCCGGCGATGGCAGTCACCAGCAGTCCTGGGGGCAGGTGGGCGCACCCGGCTCCAACCAGCTCTTTGACGACAGCGTGAAGAATGTTGTCGATAAGTTTGTGTTCGTGAAGAACACTGGACGCTCTGATGCGTATTACCGCACCATTATTGCCATCGAGTGCCCCGAAGGTTTGCAGGATGGTTTAATCCATGTCAATACCAATGGCCATGCTTGTTTTACTTGGGAAGATATGGGTTATGCCACTTTTGGCGGTGTACGGTACTTCCTGAAGGTGGCTACTTACAACTATGTATTGGCACCCAACGAAGTCTCCCGCCCCTCTCTGCTGCAGGTTTATCTTGACCCTAAGACCAATAATGAGGATTGCAAGCTGTTTGGCGACGAATGGGAAATTATTGCCATTTCTCAGGCTGTTCAGACCGAGGGCTTTGCCGATGCAGCTACTGCACTGAAAGCCGCCTTTGGTGCTGTTGATGCAACCAATGCGGCCCAGTGGGTGGATGCAGCACTGGAAGAAGCACAGAAAGAAAAAGAACCCGACACTTGGGATGGCACTGCTGATACCTCCTGGTACAACGACACCGACACGGAGTTTGTGATCATGACTGCTGAGCAGTTGGCTGGTTTTTCTGAGCTGGTGGACGGTGGCAATACCTTCGAGGGTAAGACCGTGAAGCTGGGCAAGAATATTGACCTCTATTATCTGGCAGACGGCGCGGAAGACCCCACCTGCTTTGACCCCATCGGTTCTTATCGACATGACCAGATTTTTAAGGGCACATTTGATGGTCAGGGATATACCATCGAGAACATGAGCCAGAATACCTGGGCACTGAATACTGGTTATTACTATGGTGACCTCGGTCTGGGCCTGTTCGGTTATGTGGAAGATGCATCCATCAAGAATCTCGTTATGGATAACGCAAGCATTTCCGGTGAGTCTGCCATCTGCGGTACGGTTGCCGCTTGCGCATATGGCGAATGCACCTTTGAGAACATCACGGTCAAGAACTCCAAAGTTGCTGACTATCAGTACTATGCCGGCGGTATCGTTGGCTGGGCTTCTGGTAACCACAAGTACATCAACTGTAATGTGGATGCATCTACTACTATTGCGGCCCAATGGGGTGACTTTGACAATTCTGTTGGTGGCGTAATTGGCGGCTGTGGTGAAAGTGCAACCATTTTGCTGAAGGATTGCAGTGTGTCTTGCCGAATTGATGCTTATAATGATGTCACTTCTTCTTATCAGTGGTATGCTTACCGCCGCTGTGGCATGCTGATTGGTAATACGGGGAAGACTGTGACCGTAGAGAATAGGACCAATGCGGCTGCACCCCAGCTCACTTGCGAAAATGTTACTGTGACTTATGACGACTGGGCCAACTACACCTACTGCGAATTTGCTGGAAAAAACTGGCCCTATGTCAGAGTACAGGCTGGTATCAGCAACTCCGCTTACTCTAACCCCCGCTATGGTCATCCCACCGATGCTAACGGCAATGAAGTGGTGGATGATAACCATGTACACAATGATGGCGAGGACCACTTTATTGAATGTACCTTCGATCAGCTCTACGGCGGTGGTCAGGGTGTCTATGGTACCGCCACCCATGACGGCGTAACTGTCGTCTATAACAATAAATAACTCCTCCACGTTTGCAGATAGATCTGCGGAAAGGGTCAGCTCTCCCCGGCTGGCCCTTTTCTCCACCTTAAAAACGCAGATACCTCTTGCACTTTGTCCCTTTTTGGTGTAAAATAAACCCAATACACCAAAACCGTCACTTTGGCGGGAGACTGGAGGATGACCATGAACGGGAAAGAACACATTTATCGGGATTATGTCCGCATCTTGAGAGAAGAACTGGTGCCTGCTATGGGTTGCACAGAGCCCATTGCCGTGGCCTATGCCGCCGCCCGGTGCAGAGACATTCTGGGTGCCATGCCGGAGCGTTGCTGCCTGACCGTAAGCGGTAACCTCATCAAAAATGTCAAGAGCGTTATCGTCCCCAATACCGGCGGGCTCAAGGGTCTGGAGGCTTCTGTTGCCGCCGGTGTGGTGGCCGGTGATGCTGAGGCTATGCTGGAAGTGGTGGCCAAAATCACTCCGGAACAGCAACCCAAAATCAAGGAATACTTAGATACCCATGAAATCCGGGTGGAGCTGGCCAATACCGAGGAGACATTCTATCTGGATTTGCAGATGTGGGCTGGGGAGCATACTTCCCGCCTGCTGATTCTGGGCTATCATACCAATATTGTCTTTACCGAAAAGGACGGGGAGATTCTCTTCCGCTCCGGTGTCAGCAACGGCGGCGAGAGCGGCCTGACCGACAGAAGCATCCTCAATGTACAGGATATTGTCCAGTTTGCTGAGGAAGTGGATCTGGAAGAAGTCCGGGATGTGCTGGAGCGGCAGATCGCTTATAACTGCGCCATTGCGGACGAAGGTCTGCAGGGACAGTGGGGCGCGCAGGTGGGCAAGACCCTTATGCGCCTGTATGACAGCAATTCCCCGGAAATCAAGGCCAGAGCCTACGCCGCCGCCGGCAGTGATGCCAGAATGAGCGGCTGTAACCTGCCGGTGGTTATCGTCTCCGGCAGTGGCAATCAGGGCATGACCGCTTCTCTGCCTGTGGTGGTTTTCGCCCGGGAGAAGAAGGCCAGTCAGGAGGAATTGCTCCGGGCGCTGGTGGTCAGCAATCTGGTGACCATTCACCAGAAAACCGGCATCGGTCGGCTGTCCGCTTTCTGTGGTGCAGTCAGCGCCGGTTGCGGTGCGGCGGCAGGTATCGCTTTCCTGGATGGCGGCCGCTATCGGGAGATTGCCCACACCATCGTCAATGCGCTGGCCGTGGTCTCCGGCATTACCTGTGACGGGGCAAAGCCCTCCTGCGCCGCCAAGATTGCCGCCGCCGTGGATGCGGGCATTCTGGGCTATCGGCTGTTCCAGAATGGTCAGCAGTTCTATGCCGGTGACGGTATCGTCACCAAGGGCGTGGACCACACCATTGAGAATGTGGGTCGTATGGCCAGAGTGGGTATGCGGGAAACCGACCGGGAAATCCTGAAGATTATGATTGGACAGTAAGTTCCATCATCCATAATGAAGTTATTTTGCCCGCTGGGAGGATTCTCCCGGCGGGCATTTTCGGTATTGGCGTGCAGGAACATGGGCGGGCACATTCCCGCATATGTGGGGCAGTGCCGTTACAGATTCGCGGCGAGTGCACTTTACAACGGGTAATCGCCCGAATCAAGGTCAATGGTAAAAGGTTGCCTTCTCAAAAAGCTGTCTCTTTGAGGGGATAACGATGCCGTTTCAATGGGCGATTCCGGTATACTCCGGGCATAACGGAAAGCGAGGTTATGCCCATGAAATCCATGACCACCAAACCCCATGCGCCATCCAAAAGAAAGAACCCGGTTTGTTGGCTCTTGCTTGCGCTGTTGCTGGTGCTGTTGCTGGTGCCCGTGACCTCCTGTAACCTGTCTGGTGCCTGCCACTCAGCGGAAACTTGCCCCATGGAGACTGCTCGGCCCGGGGATACCACCTTCCGGGTACAGACCACCGCACCGCCACCGGACTGCACGGTTCCGCCCCATGAGGAGGATTGGCGGTTGACTTTGGTGAACCCATGGAATCCGGTGGATTTTGCCGTGGACATTCCTTTGATGCAACTGAGCAATGGGCTTTGGGTGGATGAACGCTGTTACCCCGATTTACAGACCATGATGGACGACTGCCGGGCGGCAGGATACCGGCCGGTGATTTGCTCCGCCTACCGCTCCCAGGAGACACAGCAGGCGCTCTTTGATGCCAAGGTGAGGGAGCTTTTGCCCCGGTTTGGCTCTCTGGCTGATGCGGAGGCAGAAGCGGCCATGGTGGTCGCCCGACCGGGAACCAGCGAGCACCATTTGGGTCTGGCGCTGGACATTGTGGATATGGGCTACCAGCTTCTGGACGAGGGGCAGGAAGATACCCCGGTACAGCAGTGGCTCATAGAGAATTCCTGGAAATATGGCTTCATCCTGCGTTATCCATTGGACAAAAGCCACCTGACCGGAATCATCTATGAGCCCTGGCACTATCGCTATGTTGGTTTGGAAGCCGCCCGGGAGATGCATGACCGGGGGCTGTGCCTGGAGGAATATTTGTCTGCAAAGCAGGACGGTACATCATGCGCAAAACCTACCGGCTAATCCGGCAGGTGCTGCCCTTTGCGCCTTTCTTTACCTGTAATTTGGTGGGGATGGCTTCTTCCAGTTGCCCCACATGGGAGATAATGCCCACCACGCCGCAGTTTTTCCCAATGCCCTGCAGAACATCCAGCGCATCGGAAATGGAGTCGCCATCCAATGAGCCGAAGCCTTCGTCAATGAACATGGCCTCCAGCCGGATGCCACCTCCCTGTGCCTGTACCACGGTGGACAGTCCAATGGCCAGACTCAGGGCAACCAGGAACTTTTCGCCGCCGGAGAGGGTGGTGACAGAGCGCCGCTCGGCATTGGCTCTGTCCAGCACCTCCAGCTCCAGACCACCCTTCCGGGATGCACCGGCGATTTCATCGGTGCGGTAGAGCTGATAGCGACCGCCATAGACATTTTTTAGAAGGGCATTGGCCTGAATGGTGATGGAGGTGAGCATGACCCCCAGAACATACCGCTGGAGACTGATGCCGGACCGCCCACGGAGACGGTTGGCAAAGTCCATATCGGCATCGGTTTTAATTCGGGCCTGGTTGTAGATGGTCAGCCGCCCGGTGAGTTGGGCCAGGTCTTGCTCCATTTGGGTGACATGGCTCTTGCTCAATACCAAAGCATTGGACAGGCTTTGATGATTCTCCTCTGCCACCGCCAGCGCCTTGGTGATGCCCGCCAAATCCGGAGCGGTGCGCCCAACGAGCCGGGCCCGTTGCTCCTGCACAGACTGCCGGAGTTGCTCCATGTTGGCATTGTAGCGCAACAGTTGCGTCTTGCGGCTTTGGTACTCCTCCGGGAGGAGGACGGCGGCCAGATACCGCTGCTCCGTCTCCAGCCCGGATACGGCGAGGGCTTCCAGCCATTTGGCCTGACTGCGGTCATAGGCGGCTTTGCGCTGGGCCAGCCGGGCTGTGGCGTGTTCCAGCTCTGCGGCGGCGGCTTTCCCATTGGATTCTGCGGTGTTGGCGGCGGCGGTCAGGCTGGATTCCTGCTGTTCATAGGCTTTGCAGGCTTGGTCCAATTCCCGCAGACGGGTCTCCAACTGAGACAGGGTGGGAATGCCGGGGATAATCTGCTCCAGTGCGGTCTGGTAATCCTGTTTGGTCAGTGCCGCTTTTTCTTTGGCTTCACCGGCTTGGGTCTGGGCTTTGGCTTTTGCGGCTTCTGCGGCGGTCTGCTGGCTGGCGCACTGGGCGACCGTTTCACCGGCCTGAGTGACCGCCTGATTCATGTGATCAAGCTGGGCTTTGGTGACGGTCTGTTCGCCGCTGCTTTGTGCCGGGGCGGGATGATGGGTACTGCCGCAGACCGGACAGGGCAGACCCGGCTTCAGCTCCTGTGCCAAAATGTGACCAATGCCCCGGAGATAGGTCTCCTGCGCCTGACGGTAAGTGTCCATGGTGCGGCTCTGCATCTCCAGAGCCTGAAGCCAGCGGTTATGGGCGGCGGTGAAGTTGCTCTCCGCTTGTTTGAGAACCCGGTCAGCGGTTTCGGCGGCTTTGGCGGCCTGCTGTTGGGCCTTGGCTTTGTCTTCCAGTGTGCTGTAAAGACTGCGACTGCCGGAAAGACGGAGCATCTCCTGTTGCCGCTCCAGTTGCTGGGGGCGGGCGGCCTCGTGTTCTTTCCGGGCATTTCTGGCTTTAAGCCACTGGGCGGCGGCGGCCTCCCGGCGGGCGGTGGCGGCGGCAACTTCCTGCTGGGTTTCGGTCAGTTGCCGCTTTTCTGTGCCAAATTCCTGATATTGGGGGGTGAGGGCATTGGCTCTTTCTGCCCACATCAGCAGGGAAGACTCCCTCTGCGCCCAGGATGCGCGGCCGGAGAGTTGTTCCAGTTGTTGCTCTGATTGAAGCAGTTGGGCGAAGTCCCGGTTTTCCAGAATGGCGGCTTCTTTTGCCTTGCGCCGGGTGCTTACCTCCTGCCATGCTGCCTCTGTCTTTGCCGTAAGGTCGGTGAGGGCAGTCTTTTTTTCACTCAGCAGGGCGGAAAGTCCATCGATGGTGTCGCAACCGTACGCCCGGAGCTTGTCTGTAATCCGCTCCCGTTCCTGTTGCAGTGCCTTGTCCCGCTCCGTGACCCGGCGGCTGAGTTCCTCGGCAATCTTCTGCCAGCGGTCAGCGTGGAACAGACTCACCAGAATCTTTTCCTTTTCCTCGGAGTTGGACACCAGAAGTTTCTCAAACTGCCCCTGAGGGAGCATAATGACCTGCCGGAATTGGTCGTAAGTCAGACCAATGAGCTTCTCGGCGGTGTCATTGACGGATTTCAGCTTGGGATTCTCAAAGAGCGGAACATAAGCGCCATCTTTGAGAATCATGCAGTTGTGGCTGTCATTGAGATTCTTCCGTCCGTACTTCAACGAGCGGGTGAAGCAATAGCGGTTGCCGCCGGAGTCGAAGATGTACTCCACGAAGGTCTCGTCATCCTTCCCCGCCAGCTTGCACCGCATGACGGACATATCCCCCCGGAGGCCACCGCTGGAGCGACCATAGAGGGCATAGCACATGGCATCGAGGATGGTGGTTTTGCCTGAACCGGTCTCTCCGCAGATCAGGAACAGACCGCCTTTCTCCAGTTCTTCAAAGTCAATGACCTGCTCGCCCATATAGGGACCAAAACAGCGAAAACGCAGTGATACCGGTCTCATCCCTTGTCCCCCTCCTCCTGACTCCAGGCCAGAACCTCCCGGAACAGGGTCAGTTGTTCCTCCGTGGGGTCATAGCCAAAATTCTCTGCCATAAACTTCAGCATAATGTCGGTCTCGTCCATCCGCTCCAATTCCTCCACAGACAGGGCGGTGAGACTTTCGCTTTCCTCCAGACTCTTTCCTGCCAGCTCCAGCAGGTACGGGAATCGTTGCCGCAAGTCCGACAACAGCTCCAGCCCGGGGTAACGGTCAGTGACCTGCAGACGGAGATAGTCCCCGGCAAGGTCTGTCCGGGTAATGAGTTCATCGTATGTCCCGGTGACGGTTTTCCTGTCCCGCAGTAAGGGCAGGGGAACGAAGGTCTGGGTCATGGTGTCGGTGTCGATGAGGACAACGCCCTTCTCCTGCTGTTCCTCGCTCCCAAAGGAATACTTGATGGGACTGCCGCTATAGCGGATGTGCCGGTCGATGATTTGGGGCTTGTGGATGTGCCCCAGAGCCACATAGTCAAAGCCCCGGAAGACTTCTTGGGACACGGCGGTGGCATAGCCCACTCTGGCCGAGCGGTCAGACTCCGACAATTCCGCATCCACCACAAAGGCGTGTGCCATCAGGATATTCCGGCAATTTGGGTTCATGGTTGCCCGAATCTTATCGCAGACCAGGGCCATGGCCTCTTCATAAGTGCGAATATGCTCCCGTTCCTCCGGGTACAGGGCGATGACCTCGTCCCGTCCGAAGAAGGGCAGAGGATAGACCGCCACCTGACCGCCACTGAGCATCACCGGCTGAATCTCCCGCTCCAGTCTGCCGGTGACATGGAGACCGGCGGGCTTCAACAGCTCCCGGCAGACCGCCAGACGGGCGGCGGAGTCGTGATTTCCGGCAATGGCGATGAGCTGTACCCCCAGTTTGCCGCAGAGGGTGGTGGCGGCATCGTTGTACAGGGCAATGGCGTCCGCCCCGACCACGCCGCTGTCATAAATGTCTCCGGCGCACAGAACTGCCTCCACCTGCTCCCGGCGAATCAGGTCATAGAGGTGATGAAGAAAGTATCGCTGGCTGTCTTCGTAACTCCCGGTGCCGATGGGCATACCGAAGTGCCAGTCTGAGGTATGAATCAGTTTCATTGTTGTTCCTCCGGTTGGGGTTGTCTTTGGGTTTTTGTCTATTATAGCAGTGAATGGGGGAAATGTAAAGGTTGGGGCGGGGGAGATCATTGCCATTCTTTGGCAAAGAATGACTTGACGGCGCATAAACTGCCATGGTATAATGCCACAAGATATTTTATTGGAGGTATTTCCATGAATACCATCGAAGGTCGCATTGGCGGCATTGTGGACCTGATTCTGTCGGACTACAGTCAGGGGCGGGACATTGACCGGGTGGAGCTGTCCCGGCAACCGGACAAGGCGGCAGTGACGGAAATCGTGAATAAACTGCTGGGCATTGTCTATCCCGGCTACCGCAGAGATAAGCACTACCGGGTCTATAACGTGAAGCACAATCTGTCCATGCTGATTGAGGATGCGATGTATAACCTCAGCGAGCAGATTGCCATTGCCCTGACCGCCCACCCCCACTGGGCAGAGGCAGACCGGGAGACGGTACAACAGAAAGCCGGAGAATTGACCACCACCTTCTTCACCAGAATCCCCCAGGTGCGAGCATTGGCGCAGACCGATGTGGAGGCGGCATATCAGGGCGACCCCGCCGCAAAAAGTCTGGATGAGATCATTTTCTCTTACCCCGGACTCTTTGCCATTACGGTCCACCGGCTGGCCCATGAATTGTATTTGCTGGATGTGCCCATCGTTCCCCGGATGATGAATGAGTATGCCCATGGGTTGACCGGCGTGGACATTCACCCCGGCGCAACCATTGGTCACCACTTCTTCATGGACCACGGCACAGGCATCGTCATTGGTGAGACCACCTGCATCGGCAACCATGTCCGCATTTATCAGGGCGTGACACTGGGCTCGCTGACCACCCGGGGCGGGCAGAATCTCCGGGGTACCAAGCGTCACCCCACCATTGAAGACCGGGTGACCATCTATGCCGGTGCATCCATTCTGGGCGGTGAGACCGTCATTGGTGCCGGTACGGTGGTGGGTTCCAATGCCTTCATCATCAGCTCTGTAGGACCCAATATGACGGTGCAGAGTAAGGCACAGGAGCTCAGATTACGGCAACGGCAGGAGAGCAGCGAATACTGAATTTGTGACAAAAACCCGGCATTTTCCCCCAAAACCCCGGAAAAACCGCCCACGGCAAGGAAAACCGTGGGCGGTTACTTGGTTTATTCCTGTGTCTCGGCCAGAATGGTGGATAAGGTCTGGGCGACGGATTCCACCCGCTGGGGGAGCAGGGGGTCTTGCAGGTCGTAGGTTTTGCGGTAGTCACTTAAGGGCAGGTCTTCCCATTCATAGAGGAATTCCTCAAACAGACTGAGTCCCTCTCCCGGGGTTTCCAGCTCCAACTGGTAAATTTGCATGGCGGCATCGCAGGAGACCACATAGCTGAAGACATAGAAGGGAGCCTGGAAAAAATGGGGCACCGTGACCCATTCCTCCGGCGCGGCGTCAGAAGCATCCAGACCATAGTCCCGGATGACCCTGGCAAAGCAGTCGGTGATGGCTTCTTCGGTCAGTTGGTCGCCGGTGAGCCGGTACACCTCCTGCTCGAAGCTGTAGAACGCCATTTGCAGGACATAGGTCTCCAGCGCATTGCTCATGCTCAAATGCCGGAGCTGAGCCATGTCTTCTTCTGGTAGGGCATCGGCATAGGACAAGGACAGATACTCCATGGACTGGGACAGCACCTCAGCCACATCGGCAGAGGCATATGTACCATAGACCGCATAGTCGTTGGCAAAATGACCAAACTCATGGGCAAAGGTGAGCAGGTCGCTCATGTCCTCCATGGGGTTGACCAGAATGAAGGGGGCGGCGAAGCTGGTCAGATAGGTCTCGTATGACCCGGCGGCTTTGTTGGCACTGGGGCGCAGGTCATACAGTTCCCGGCGCACCATCTCGTCATAGGCATCGGATAGGGTACCGCCCATATTCTCAGCGGCAGACTGGACATAGCGCAGGCAGTCTTCTTCCGTGGCGTTTTTGCTGGTGGCCCAGTCCCAGCGGTCGGGGGTGCAATACTGCCGGTAGAGGGGGACAAGCTCCTGCTGAATCATGGCGGCGTATGCTTCCAGCTCGTCAGGCCGGACATCCCGGTTGTAGTACCAGGTGTTGACATATTCTTCGTAGGAAGTAAAGCCGCTGTACCGGGCGATTTCCTGCCGCACCTGAATCAGTTCCAGATAAACGGGGGCCAGCTTATTGAGGCACTGGTTCAGATAGCCGGGACTCTCCGGGTCGAGGGTAGAGAGCTCATCCTGCGCCACATAGTACTTCCCGATAATCTCATTCTCACGATTATAGAGCTCAATATAAGTTTCGTCCCAGATTGAGTCATATTCCCAGTCCGCATCACTGCCCTCAGGGGGTTGGTAGGGCGCGAAGAAGTCCTCTGCGAAGTAGTCTTTCTCCAACTCATCCACCACGGGACTTTTTGCCAGCTCTACATAGAGATCCTCCAGGGTACTGTCCACATAGGAAATCTGACTGCCGCAGTATTCGTATTCCTTCTGATAATACTGGTTGGTCAAATCCATGGAATAGCGCAGTTCTGCCAGACAATACATGGTGCCAAATAGGTCATAGGCATCGTAATAGGCATAGACCTTCTCCATAATCTCCTCAGCGGAGGCATCGGTCAGGGCGATTTGGGCGGCCTCGTCTGCCAAAATCTGAAGCTCATCCATGTCGGGGCGGGTATAGGTCATCTGAGAGAAGGTCTGGTTGAGCTGTTGGGGGTCCATGTCCATTAGTTCAGCGACCAGCATCTCCATCAGGCTGTCACAGCCGGTAAGCAGCAGTACTGCCACCAGCAGCAGGGCAATGAAACGGATTTTTCTCATCTTTCTTACCTCATTTCTTCAGGGCTCGTAGCGGATGTCCAGTTCTTTCAAATCCAGAGGGTTAATCTGCACTTTCACCGGGTCATGGAGAGCGCAGGGGATATCGGTCACATCCACCACCATATTCACCATACCCACATGACCCAGCACCGGGCAGGTATGACCATTTACCTCCACCGTCAGCCGGCGGCGCTTCAGCAGGTACTTCAGGTATCGGGCCATAGAGCGCAGACAGTCCCTGAGCCGGAAGACATCATAGCCCCGCTCCACGGAGAAGCCGTGGATATAGCCAATGCCTACCACCGCCACACGACTCTCCCGCTTCAGCCTGCATCCCCGGCTGTAGCCCACGTTGTGTCCTTTGGGGAGGGTTTTCAGGGCTTCCACCTGAGTCAATCCATAACCCACAGACTGAAGCCCGGCCCGCCTGCCATAGCCCACCCGGCCCAGAAGGCAAGAGCCCAGCCGCACCCCATCCAGATGCATATGGGGGAAATTCCAGAACGCCAGAGAATTACAGCAATGCACCATGCCCACATCAATGCCCATGGCTTTGAGGGACGCAATCTCCTGGCTAAAGGTCCGGAATTGGGTTTCGGTGACCTCGGGATTACTGCCGGAATGGAAGTGGGTATAAATGCCGGTGATGTGGATGTGGGGATAATCCCGGTACAGACTGGCCACGGTCTCCGTCTCCCCGGTCAGGAAGCCAAAGCGCCCCATGCCCGTATCCAGCTTTACATGGGCCTGAACCGTGGTTTCTTTCTCCCGGCAGATGTTTTCCAGTGCCTCTGCATCGGCTATAGCGCCAATGGTGCAGATGAGCTGTAAATCGGTCATTTCCTCCAATTCTTCCCGATTGGAGGTTGCCCGGAGCATAAGAATGGGCTCAGTGGTCAATCCTGCTTCCCGGAGGGCCCGGGCTTCACTTATGGCGGTGACAGCGAAGTGGTTGATTCCCTCATTCCGCAGAACCAGAGCCAAATCTGCCGCACCCAGACCATAGCCATTGCCCTTGACCACGCCCCAGATGGTGGCGGTTTTCGCTTTTTCTTTCAGAATGGTCAGGTTGTGTTGCAGTTTCTTGGTTTCGACGATGTATGCGCCCATGGATTCCTCCTTGCCCGGACAAGTCCCGGAAGACTGCCGGAGTCGTGATTTTTCTCTATGATACCACATTTTTGTCCGGGAGAAAACAACAATTTGGAACTTTTGCGAAAAAAGTCAGAAAACAGGGTGGAAAACCGGAAAGAATTGTGATATACTGACAAATACATTAAAATAAGTGGGGGAGGCGGTCTTGAGATGTCTTCAGCACTGGTGATTCTTGCGGCGGGAATTGGTGCCCGCTATGGTGGCGGGATCAAGCAACTGGAGCACGTTGGTCCTGCCGGTGAGTTGATTATCGATTATTCCATTCACGACGCACTGGCGGCAGGCTTTGACCAAATCGTCTTTATTATCCGCAGGGACATGGAGAAAGACTTCCGGGAAGTCATTGGTAACCGGGTGGAGCGGCTTTGCCGCCGCTTGGGTGTCCGGGTGGACTATGCCTTTCAGGAGATGGAGAATATCCCGGCAGACGCGCGGATTCCCGCCGGGCGGGTGAAGCCGTGGGGAACGGGCCATGCCCTCATTTCCTGCCGGGAGGTACTCCATGGTCCGTTTGTCATCATCAATGCCGATGATTATTATGGCAAGGCGGCTTTCCGGAGCATCTATGCCTTCCTGCAGACGGCGAAACCCATGACCATGTGCATGGCGGGCTTCTTTCTGGGCAATACCCTCAGTGCGTATGGTGGTGTGACCCGGGGCGTGTGTCAGGTTTCCGCAGACGGCTATCTGGAAAAGGTGACCGAGACACGGAATGTAATTTCCACTGCCACCGGGGCAGGGGCAAAACAGAAAGACGGCAGGATTATACCCCTGGAGATGGATGCGGTGGTATCTATGAATATGTGGGGGATGGGTGCTGAGGTGATTCCGGCTTTTGAGGCGGGTTTCCGGGACTTCTTCCGGGAAAACCGGCAGGAACTGGATACGGCAGAATTCCTGATTCCTGTTTTTGTGGACAAACTACTCCGGCAAAAGGCGGTCACCGTCCGGATGCTTCCCACTGCTGACCGGTGGTTTGGCATCACCTACCGGGAAGATACCCCGTCGGTACGGGAGGCTTTCCGGGAACTGGTCGACCAGGGCGTATATGGCGCAAATCTTTTTGACGATCTTTAAGAACCTTTTTCGGGAGAAATACAATGAGCGAATGGAAAAGACCCTGGAAAAAATGGAAAAAGGGCAGCATCAGGACATTCCTGACCGAACTGCGCTGGGTATTGGCTTATGGGGTCAAGTACCGCTGGGCGGTGGCACTGTATGTGTTTCTGGGTCTGGTGAATATTGCCATGAGCCTGTGGGCAAGCGTCATCAGCAAGGACATTGTGGATGCAGTAACCGGATACAGCTCCGTGGCACTCCTCCCTGCGGCCGTATTTTATGGGGTGATGCAGCTTGGCCGGATTGGGCTCAATGCCTGGACCGGGCGCATCTCCGCCAAGACGGAACTCAAGGTCGACCAGGAAATCCGGGCAGAGGTCTATGATAAAATCATGGCCGCCGACTGGGAATCGGTGAGCCGGTATCACTCCGGTGACCTGTTGAACCGGGTGGACAATGATGTGGCCAGTGTGTCATCCAGTGTGTTGGGCTGGATGCCCGATGGTGTGACCAGACTGGCCCAGTTTCTGGGTGCGCTGGCCATTATTTTGTATCACGACCCCTCGCTGGCACTTCTGGCTTTGGCCGGTGCGCCGGTGACCTTGATTGTCTCCCGGTTTACGGTGGGACGGTTGCGGGAATATGGCAGAAAAATCCGGGAATCCGGGTCTAAGGTGATGACCTTTAATCAGGAGTCTTTCCGTAATGTGCAGACCATTAAATCCTTCGGCTTGGGTGACCTCTACAGCCGACGGCTGCGGCAGGTGCAGGGGGAATACCGGGAGCTGAAGCTGGAATTCAACAAATACTCCGTGACCTCTACGGCGTTTATGTCCCTTGCCGGGTCACTGGTGGCCATGGCATGCTTTGGCTTTGGCGTTTACCGGCTGTGGAGCGGGGAGATTACCTATGGCGTTATGACCCTGTTTTTGCAGATGGCAACCACGCTGTCCGGCGCACTGTCCGCTCTGGTGCAGCTTGTGCCGGGGGCAATCTCCGCGGCGACTGCGGCGGGACGCATTATGGCAGTGACCCAACTGCCCCATGAAGACAGAAAGGATGACCAAGCCGCTCAAGTCCTTCTCCGGGAAAACCGGGAGCAAGGTATTGAGGTCCGAACACAAAACCTGGGATTCCACTATCAGGGCGGCAGAGAGGTCTTCTCCGGGGCGGAGCTTTTGGCTTCTCCCGGGGAGATTGTGGCTTTGGTCGGTCCTTCCGGCGAGGGAAAGACCACCATGCTCCGATTGCTTCTGGGCATTGTCCTGCCGAAAACCGGGAGCATTCTCCTGACCGGAAAGGGAAACGGGCAGAGCTTACCGGCGTCGGCTTCCACCAGACCCTTTTTTGCCTATGTGCCCCAGGAGGATACCATGTTTGACGGCACGGTGGCGGAGAATCTGCGGATGATTGATGCCGAAGCCACAGAGGAGCGGCTCTGGCAGGTGCTGGATTTGGCCTGTGCAGGAGAATTTGTCCGCAAAATGCCGGCTGGACTCCATACCCCCCTGATTGAAGACGGGGGTGGCGTATCCCGGGGACAACTGCAGCGGCTGTCCATTGCCCGGGCTCTGCTGGCAGATGCGCCGGTACTGCTGTTGGATGAGGCGACTTCCGCACTGGATGTGGCCACTGAGCGGCGTGTACTGCGGAACATCCTCAGGGCAAAACAGAATCGCACCGTTATCGTTACCACCCACCGCCCCAGTGTGCTGACCATCTGCAGTCGGGTCTATGAGATTTCCGCAGGCAGAATCCGAACCCTGAGTGCCCACGAGGTGGAGCAAAAGATCGCCGACTTCTGACCGGAATAATCCGGGACAGAGGATACGGTGGAAAGAGAGGATTTCTCCATGAAATACCAATTTGTCCATGGCCCGTTTATGCTTTTGGAAACGGCGGCTATGGTCAGCAGATATGTAAACCACTTCTCCTTCAACTCCGTGCTCTATAAGCTGAAGCTCCGGTCGGAGGGCAATGTCTCAGACAAGCGAATCCGGGTGCTGAAGCGACTGCAGGAGATTCTGGAGGAGCTCTGCAGTGGACTGAACCGGGAGGACCCCCGACTGCGGAAGTTTTTTATGGTAGACAACGGCGAGAGTGAAGACCTCTGCGTTGCCCATGCCATGATCGTCTCCTTCTTTACCCTGAATCATGCAGACCTGCGGGAAAGTGCCCGGGAGATCTGTGGCCGGTGGCAGGAGGTACAGGAGCGGGGCTGTTGGCTCAGTCCGGAGACATATTCCTTCCTGACGCTGGAGCAGGGCGAGGGCTCACCCGGTGACCTCTTTGACCAAATCAGTGCCATGCGATTCTCCACAGACTTCCAGATGAAGCTATATGGTGCTCTGCGGCGGTTTGACCAGACCATGGCGGAACTGGTGGAGATTCTGGAGCCGCTGGGCAAGAAACTGGAGGATATTTACCGGCAGGAGAGCTGGCTCTTTGATGCTGTTGAGGAGGACTGGCAGGAGGTCTTCCAAAAACAGCCACCGCTGGAGTTTATGGAGTCTTTTTTGGGCGACGATATGCCATGGGATGCCCATAAAGAATTGCGGGTAGCCATCAGTTTGATGTATGCCAACCGAATGCTCTTTACCGATGAGCGGGAGGTGCCTTTTGGCCTGCCTTATGAATTCCTGTGCATCGGCTGTGGCGTACCCACCAGCCGGCTGACCCGTCAGCGGGAGGGGGATTTTGACTCCGTGGCGGCAACATTGCGGTTTCTGGGCGACCGGAAGCGGCTGGAGATTCTCCGGCGGCTGGATCGGGAACCCTCCTACGGTATGGAACTGGCAGATTCGCTGGGTATGGATTCCGGCAATATGTCCCGCACCTTGTCACAACTCCATAAGCGGGGTTTTTTGAAGCAGGAGCGGGAGGATTCCAGACTGTACTACCGGACGGACCGGGAATCCCTCATTAGTTTTCTGAAGATGGTGGAGCATATGGTGCTTACCGGAAAAGGCCAAATACTTTAAAATGGGTTGCACGGAACGGACCAGGCACGCCACGGACAAAAACTGCCTGTGGCGTGATTTTTTGGTGACTTTTACAAAATAATGGTTTTTCTGAGGTTGACACACAATGGAAATGACGGTATAATGTAATTGCAAACAGAAAACCTGTTTGAGCATGCAGAATATGAACCTAAAATCGCACAGGATATCCTGTGCGTTCTCTATCACAGACAGAGAACGATTCAGCGCTGAATCCGTTTCGTGCTGTCTGATGTTTGGGTATCTCCACGGTTCCAGTGCCGTGTGGATATAAATAAACTGCCGGGTTACCGGTAAAAGAAAGGAAGTTGCAAATGAAAGCGACTCTTAGCAAACGCATCCTCTCTATGCTGCTTGCAATCGCTATGGTTCTGGGTTTTGCTGTCCCCGTTGGTGCGGCAGGCCACAACCACAGTCAGAATGCAGGCATCAGCTTCCGGGAGACTGATGCCCTCGTCGATCTGCCCATGATCGGTCAGGCACAGCCTCTGACAGAACAGATTCCGGAATATGCGGATACGGATATTGTCCGTGTTTCCATTGTTCTGGACAAAGATTCTACCCTTCAGGCTGGTTTCTCCACCATGGATATTGCCGGTAACGCACAGGCAATGTCTTATCGTGAGGAACTGAAGGCTGAGCAGACCGCCGTCACCGCCCGGATCGAGAAGGCTCTGGGCGCTGAACTGGAGGTTCAGTGGAATCTGACCCTGGCCGCCAACCTGATTTCTGCCTATGTTGCTTATGGTGACATTGCTGCCGTTGAGGCGGTTGAGGGTGTTGCTCAGGTCATCGTGGAAAACCGCTACGAGACTTGCGTGGTGGACCGGGAGACCGAGTACAACCCCAATATGCAGAGCTCCACCCATCAGGTGGGCGTCCGCACCGTTTGGGCCAATGGTTATACCGGTGCCGGCAGCCGTGTGGCTGTTATCGATACCGGTATCGATGTGGACCATCAGTCCTTCTCTGCCAAGGGTCTGGAATATGCCCTGAAGCTTAATGCCGAGAAGGAAGGCAAGGAACTCGATGCTTATCTGGCAGAACTGGATCTGCTGGACAAAGAAGAGATTCTCGCCGTTGCCGACCAGCTGAACATCCCCGATGTGAATGCTGACCGGGCCTACTACAGCACCAAGATTCCCTTCGGCTATAACTACATCGACGTGAACTACAAGTATACCCACGACTATGACGAGCAGGGTGAACACGGTTCTCACGTCTGTGGTATTGCCGCGGCGAACCGCTATATCCCCCAGAGAGACGGCTCTTTCCTTGATGCCGTTGATACTGTGGGTGTGGCCGGTGTCGCTCCCGATGCCCAGCTTATCGCCATGAAGGTCTTCGGTGCGGGTGGTGGCGCTTATGACTCCGACTACATGGCCGCCATCGAAGACGCCATCGTCCTGGGCTGTGACTCTGTCAACCTGTCCCTGGGCTCCGGCTCCGCTGGTTTCTCCTTCAACGCCACCTATCAGGAACTGCTGAATGACCTGCAGAAGAGCGATATCGTGGCCACCATGTCTGCCGGTAACTCCTATGGCTGGGATTACGAAATTGAACCCTCCTACCTGTATGTTGAGGATATCCGCTTCCATACCGGCGGCTCTCCCGGCTCTTACTCCAACTCTCTGGGCGTTGCTTCTGTGGAAAGCATGACCTATGGTGAGGACGGCGAGCTTGAGGTGACGGAATACCAGGAGATGTCTGACTTCTCCTCCTGGGGCGTTCCCGATTCTCTGGAGATGAAGCCTGAGATTACCGCCCCCGGCGGTAACATCTACTCGGTCAACGGCATGGTCGCCGGTGGCAAGAGCTACGAAGTGATGTCCGGTACTTCCATGGCCGCTCCTCAGATGGCCGGTGCCGCCGCTGTGATGGCGGAGTACATCCGGGATAACAATCTGGTGGAGAAGACTGGTCTTACCATCCGTCAGCTCTCTCAGAGCCTGATGATGTCCACCGCCATGCCTCTGATGGAAGAAGGAGACAACTACTACTCCGTTCTGAAGCAGGGCTCCGGTCTGGTGCAGGTGGATGCCGCTACCGGCGCTGACACTTACATCCTGATGGGCGAAGATGCTACCGCCTATGCCGCTGACGGCAAGGTCAAGGCTGAGTTGGGCGATGACCCCCAGCGTACCGGTGTATATACCTTCAGCTTCACCATCAACAACTTCTCTGATGAGGAGAATACCTACCGTCTGGCTACCCGCCTGTTCACGCAGGATTCCAACGGCAAATGGCTGTACCCCGAGACGACTCCCCTGATGACCAATGTCAGCTATAAGATTGACGGCGCTACCTATCTGCCTGAGGTCGTGGGTGTGGAGTGCGACCTGAATGCCG
The DNA here is from genome assembly GCA_015067725.1 of Oscillospiraceae bacterium. Taxonomy (GTDB): domain Bacteria; phylum Bacillota; class Clostridia; order Oscillospirales; family Oscillospiraceae; genus Faecousia. The sequence continues at coordinate 87,435 of SVLX01000003.1, forward strand.
ACGGCGTGACTGATGCTGCTGATGCTCAGATTATCCTGAACTATGTGGCCGGTCTGACGGCTGAGATTGCCCCCATCGCTGATGTGGACGTCAATGGCACCGTGGACACCTATGATGCCCATCTGCTGCTGGCTGGTCTGCAGACCGGCGAATTCACCATCCCTGCCGGCACTTCCGTTGAGGTTGTCCTCACTGCTGAGCTGACCGCCGAGCAGAAGGCTGAGCTGGATGATACCTATCCCAATGGCGCTTATGTGGAAGGCTATGTCTTCGTCAACCCCTCCAGCGATGCAGAAGGCATTGCCTGTGACTCCGTCCATTCCATCCCCGTTCTGGGCTTCTATGGCAACTGGACCGATCCTTCCATGTTCGGTGTGACTTACCGCGATCAGGTCTATGGCGATGCCCGTGAGGCTTACTGCGGCGAGAACGACAACAACAATCTGGTGGTCAACCGGGACGGCGAGTCCTTCTTCCAGATTGGTAACCCCTATGGTATCGAGGATGCCGACCCTGTTGGCAGAGATGCCGTCAGAGGCAATGACATTCTGGAGAGCTATCGCTCCATGCTCATCCGTAATGCCAATGCTTATGTGACCCTGATTCGGGACGAAGAGGGCAATGTGCTCTATCGCTCCGGTTCTGCCAACGTCCATGGCGCATACTACTATGTCAATGGCAGCGAATGGCGGAACACCAATTCCTCTGTAAACCTGGGCTTCACCGCTGAATCTCTGGGTCTTGAGGAAAATGACCGCTTCACCGTGACTCTGGTGGCTGTGCCTGAGTATTATATGCTGGGCGAGAGCATCTCCATTGACCGGGTTCTGGAAATTCTGGATTCCGGCGTCATGGGTGAGGGTGCTACGCTGACCACTGAGCTGGTGGTGGATAACACCGCTCCTGAGCTGATTGCTGTCTCCAAAGACATCAACAACGAGAACCTGCTGGTGGTCAATGCCAAGGATAACCAGAATGTGGCCGTTATGGCTCTGGTCAGCATGGATGGCAAGACCACTTATGCCAGCGCTATGCCCGCTGAGCCCGGTGCTTCCGTGTTCACCATGGATCTGACCGGTGTGAAGGCCGGCAAAACCTGCCTGCTGATGCTGGGCGACTATGCCGGCAATGAGCGTACTTACGAAGTCACCCTGAACCTGGAAGAACCCGGTGAAGGTGGCGGCGGTACTACCCCCGGTACTCCCGGCGGTCAGGGCGGCAGTCTGTATGCCTTCTCTCAGGCTTACGGCGGCTGGACCAGCATTGACGTGGCTTCTGCCTCCATTGCGGACAAGGGCCATGGCAATCTGAACATTATGGCGGCCGAGTATGTTGACGGCTATGCATATATGGTCAGCTCCGATGGCTATCTGTATGTTGCTCCCCACGGCAACTGGAATGCCGCGGTGAAGCTGGCTGATGTGGCCGCTTATGGCATTGAAGACATGGCATTCAGCTATGTGACCAAGAAGCTTTATGCTCTGGGCGCAAACAACACCATTTACACCGTTGACTTCAATACCGGTGCGCTGACCAAGGAATTCACCGTCTCCATCATCAACACGAAGGATGCTTCCTGCACCAAACTGCAGGGTCTGGGCATCAACGAAAATGGCGAATTCTATGCAGTCTGCCATGGTGGTGATGGTTATGAGTTTGCCGCTCAGTCCTACAAGTTCACCCTGGATATGGTCGTTGATGGCGCCATTGTTGATTTGGAACCCTTGAAGAGAGAATATAGTTGGGGCACTGTCAACTGGAGTTACCTCGGTGGCTATACCGACAATGGTCAGAAGCTGGCTTGGGACTTCGAGAATGACAAGATGCTCTACTATAGCTGGGGCAGATATGACATTGATACTGTCGGCTACCTCACTGAAACCGGCGGAATCAACAGCGCCAACTCCGGCCTGAAGATTCAGATGTCCGGTATGTACTTCGAGGGCAGCAAGGTTGGCGTTATTGAGAATGCCACTGAGGTTGAGAGCTTCACCGTCAGCACCAATGAGCTGAAGATGATGCCCGGTGCCACCGCAACCATCGGCACAACCATTACCCCCTGGACTCTGGCTGACCAGAGCCTGACCTGGGTCTGTGCAGACACCGATGTTGCCATCGTCAACAATGGCAAGGTGACCGCCGTCAATCCCGGCAGCACCACCATCACCGTGACCACCAATGCCGCTCCTTATCTGCAGCAGGTGATCAATGTTACCGTCAATGAACTGCCCGATACCGACCTGTTTGCCTATCTGCAGGACGAGGACGGCAACCCCTTGTGGGTCAAGTTCAACTCCAATGCCCCCGAGGCATGGGAAATCGTCGCTGAGAGCGACGGTGTTGTGACCTACGGTGGTGTTCTGCTGAAGGACACCGTCTATGTCCATGACGGTGCTGATATCTATGCCATGGATCCCGATCTGTTCACCATGCAGCGCGTCACCGGCGTGGGCAGCTACTTTGCCTGGGCTGATGCTGCCGGCGCTGAGGGCGTGGATGGTTATTTCGACCGCATCGTCTCTGCCTGCAACGTGGGTGCCGGTGTTGCCGTCATCAATCCCTATGACGCAACTGTTGTGGAGTTTGATGCCTCCGGTGTCTTGGGCAATGACGCTCTGGTGACCATGTCTGTGGCCGGTCTGTCCTATGTGACTGTTGGCGAGAATGAAAATTGCCCGGCTTACACCTTCTATTCCCTCGCTGAGTCCGGCAATATCTATGAGATCGTTCTGGCTGCTTATCCCGGCGAGACCGGTGAGGACTATGACTTCTCCATCCGCAAGGTGTCTTCTACCACGATCAAGCCCACCGGCGCGGCAGAGGTTGGCGGCGACTCCTATGCCTCCGCCATCTATGATGCCGAGTCCGGTTGTCTGGTTGTCGTTGTTTATGTCAGCGGCGACTCCACGGCCAGAGTCTATGCCGTTGAGCCCACCGGCGGCGCCGCTCTGGAGCTGGGCGGTGTGCGTGATGAAGTATGGCCTGCCTACTCCATGTATCAGTATACTCCCCCCACTGACCTGACACTCCGTGTCCGCCCCGAAAGACTGAGTATGTTCAAGGGTGACGAGGAGACCATCACCGCTTTCTCTGTTCCCACCAACTTTGTTGGCGGTGTTACCTTCGCCTCCAGCGACGAGAACGTCGTGACCGTTGATGAAAATGGTCTGGTGCTGGCTGTTGCTCCCGGCGACTGCGTGATTACCGTGACCACCGTGGATGTCAATGCTGCAGGCGAGACCATCAGCAAGGAGATTCCTGTTCATGTGGAAGATGTTCTGGATATTGACCTGACCATCAATGCCAAGCTGGAACTGGAAGAAGATGGCAGCAACTGGGTCTCCATCGACACCACCGATGTCAAGAATCCCGAAATCATCAACTATGACCACGCCTATCTCTACGGCGGTGCGGTTCATGACAATGTGATTTACGGCGGCGACAACAAGGTCTATATCGACTGGAATTACTGGGCTGTTGTCTCCAATCTGTATATCGTTGAGCCCGAGTATGGCTATGACATCACCCCCGGCGGTATCGTCAGCTATCAGCAGGCTCCCTCCGATATGACCACCATGCCCGCTCTGGAGCTGAGCTATACCGACGCTGACGGTAATCCTGCCACCATCATTGCCGGTGATATGCCCATCTACATTGACTTTGCGGAAGAGCTGATCATGTGGAACGGCGAGCCTAATGCCGAGGTTGCTGATTTGATCGGCTGGGTGCTGACCGATGAATTTGATGGCACTATGGGCGCTCTGGCCTTCATGGGCATGACCGAGGTCAATGGTCAGGATGCCTGGTCCTATGCCGGTCTGACCAATTCCGGTAACCTGTACAACCTCGTTATTACTGCTAAGGTCGTCTTCAACGAGGAAACCGGCGCATACGAAGCGGACTATAGCTGTGACTATTCCTATGTGGGCAATGTTGGTCTCACCTTTGGCAGTGCTGATGAGATGAGCATGATCTACGTCAACGATGGTGCCCACACCGGTCTGGTCATTGCCTACTATGAGGACGTGGCTGAGCTGTACTATGTGGGTATCTCCATGGATATGCTGGAAGTGAAGCTGACCTCCGGCAAGATCGGCTCTATCCCTGGTGCATCCCGCATCACTGCCATGTATCTGCCTGAGGAGCTGCAGGTGAACGCTGCTGCGCCCAACCTGTTCCGTGGCGAGATTGAGGCCATGGAGACCAATGTGGTTTCCGGCCCCGACCGCACCATGACTTATCAGGCCAAGCTGAGTGACGATCTGCTGACCATCGGCGGCGCACCCAAGGCCGAAGTCAAGCCTGACTCCACCTTCGTCCCCGGTGACGGCACCATCGCCATCGAGCTGACAGAGGAAGTTGCCGCCAGCAACGGCATTCTCGAAGTTTCCTATGACCCCGCTGTTCTGACTTATGTCAGCACCACCTCCACCAACCTGGTGGCGGTCAATGCCAGCGAGGGCAAGGTGCTGGTGGCTTATGCCTCCGGCAGAGAACTTCCCGCCGGTTCTGCACTGGCAACCGTGAACTTCACCTTCGCCGGTGAGTACATTGAGACCACCGTTACCGTCAAGACGCTGCAGCGCAACACCGATACCACCGTCACCGAAGAAGACGAGATTATCGATATTGCCTGTGAAGTTGGCGACCACAAGTACGAAGTGACCGAGAAGGTCGAGCCCGATTGCCTGAACGCAGGCTATCAGATTTGGACCTGCACCAAGTGCGGCGAGAGCTACCGTGAGGAACTGCCCGCCACCGGTCACAGCTATGAGGCTGTTGTGACTGAGCCCACCTGCACTGAGATGGGTTACACCACTTATACCTGTGCTTGCGGCGACACCTATAAGGACAACTATGTCAATCCCACCGGACACCAGTATGAGAAGACCGTGACACCGCCCACCTGCACTGAGCACGGCTACACC
>SVLX01000054.1 GCA_015067725.1 Oscillospiraceae bacterium
TCAATAAGCGTATTCAAAAATACAAGGCTCGTTTTGCAGCATAAGCAAAACAGCTGTCACCACGGCGGCAACAGCTGCTTGCATTTTTAGTTATTTTCCCGGTCTACTTGACAAGGGGCGGTTCAAAGGAAACCGGGTGCGGCTGTTCTTTTTGAGGTATTGGGCAATTTTAGGGCGCTTTTGTCACAGCCCACCATCCTCCCCATATCCACAGAAAGGACACTTGGGGTAGTCAAAGTCATGGCTCTTGCCGCAGCGGGGGCATTTGCGTTGGGGCAGCGCATCATTGACCACCGGCTTGCCCCCATCCATGGGGATGAACAGCCCCACCAGAAAAGTGCCGATGCCCAGAAAGAACAGCAGAGCCGAAATGTCCATGTTGCCCCCATCGGCGGCAATCAGGAATGTACCCACCAGCAGGAGCATCACCCCGGTCAGCATCACCTTCACACAACTCAAATCCACCATGGGCGCGGTTGCGGGGGCATAATTCCCCGGGTCGTCCGTGGGAATCAGGTCATCCAGAGAGATGCCCAACGCCAGAGCAATTTTCTTGCACATGATGAGGTCGGGACACCGGGTACCGTTCTCCCAGCGGCATACGGTCTGCCGGGAGACAAAGAGCCGCTCCGCCAGATCCTGCTGGGTCCAGTTCAGCTCCTCCCGTTTGGTTTTTATGGTCTCGCCAAGGGTCATGTTATGCGCCTCCTTTTCGGTGTCCATCATAGCATCTTTTGGGGCAGAAGGGAAGGATTTTTCGGGATTTTCCCTGTTTCCAAGGCGGTGACAGGGTGGTAACGGCAAAATGTGCGGAAAAATGTGAAAAAATGGGGGTTAAAAGCCGGGAAAAATGTGACAAACCATTTGACACACCTCCGGAATTATGTTACAGTATTGGTGAAAAATGCGCTGGAGGTGGTCATATGTTACGGAGAAAAGCCTATGAAAAGCTGTTCATCTGGAAGACACAGCCAAAGAAAAAGGCACTGTGCATCATCGGGGCAAGGCAGATTGGGAAAACCACACTGGTTCGTGCCTTCGCCAGGGAGCACTATGCCCATTTTGTGGAGCTGAACTTTTTGACCGACCCCAATGCCGCCCGGATTTTTTCCGGGGCGCTGGATGCCGATACCATCATCACCAACCTGACCGCCTACACCCGCAAACCTATGGTGCCGGGAGAGACACTGGTCCTGCTGGATGAAATTCAGGCTTGCCCGGAGGCCCGCACGGCCATCAAATTTCTGGTGGAGGACGGCAGATTTGACTATGTGGAAACCGGTTCGCTGTTGGGGGTGCGGTACAAAGAGGTGCGCTCCTACCCCGTGGGCTTTGAAGAGCTCCTCCGGATGTACCCCATGGATTTGGAGGAATTCCTCTGGGCTTGTGGCGTTCAGCAGGCTACTATGGACTATTTGCGGCAATGCTTTGATTCTGGCAGCCCGGTGAGCGAAGCCATCCACCAGACTCTGCTGAAGCTGTTTTATGCCTATATGGTTGTGGGGGGTATGCCCGATGTGGTGCAGACCTATGTGGATACCAACGACATTGCCAGAGTCATTGACCGCCAGCGGGACATTCTGGAGCTGTACCGGCTGGATATTGCCCAGTATGCCACCGGCAGTGACCGGATAAAGATTCAGGCCATTTTTGACAGCATCCCCGCCCAGTTGAACGAGAAGAACCGCCGGTTTATCCTCTCCGCCATTGACCCCAATGGGCGACAAAACCGGTATGCCGACAGCTTCCACTGGCTTGCCGATGCGGGGGTGGCGTTGCCTTGCTACAATGTGGCTCTGCCCCAGCCGCCTCTGCGGTTGAACGAGAAGCACAGTCTGTTTAAGCTGTTCTTTGCCGATACCGGCTTGCTCTGCGCCGCCTGTATGGAGAATGTGCAGTTTGCTTTGCTGAGTGGCGACCTGACCATCAACATGGGCAGTATTTTGGAGAACATGATGGCCCAGCAGCTTCGTGCAGGCGGTTTCCTGCTCAACTATTATGACGGCAAGAAGACCGGAGAGATTGACTTCGTGCTGCAAAACGGAATGTCCATCGACCTGATTGAAGTCAAATCCGGAAAGGACTACCGCCACCACCCGGCGCTGGACAAGTTGCTTTCCATTCCGGAGTGGCGGTTTGGTCAGGCCAGTGTCCTGTGTCGGGGCAATGTGGAGTCCTGCGGCGGTGTTCGCTACCTTCCTTGGTATATGGTCATGTTCCTGTGTCCCCAACCCCAACCCAAAGAACTGAAAGTAGAAATCGACCTCAGTGCCCTTCCTCAGTAACCAAAGACAAAAAGCCGCACCCAACCGGGAGTTTCCTCCTTTGGGTGCGGCAAGTTCATGTTTGGTGGTTTAAGTATTCAGCGGTCAAAAACATCCTCCGGTAGTTCTGCCTCGCCTTTGCACACCGCCATAGCGGGTCCGGTGAGGTACAGCTCCGTAATTCTGCCATCCTCCATCCGGGCATCCACGGTCAGTGTCCCGCCGGGATTCTCCACCCGGACATTCCTGCCGGAGACCTGCCCGGTTACGGTCAGCAGGGCAACCAGAGAGCCTGTGCCCGTACCGCAAGCCAGGGTGAAGTCCTCCACCCCCCGCTCAAAGGTGCGGATGACCAGATGGTCTTCTCCCAACACATCATAGAGGTTGGCATTTGCTCCCTTGGGGTAAGCCGGGTCGTGGCGCAGACTCCGGGCAAGGGGGCGCAATTGGTCAAAGTCCTGCGCCTTGAGTCCGGCATAGGGATACAGGCTGTGGGGGACACCGGGACACCCCAGCTCCACATAGCTGCTGAGTCCATGGGCGGTCATTCTGTCTTTGTCCAGAATGGAGGGGTTATTGAGTCTGACCCGGTAGGTGTCTTTCCCCAGCCGCTGACCGGTGACCAGGCCGGCGGTGGTCTCCACCCGCTGCCGCTCTCCAGCCAGGCCCTGCTCATACCCATAGCGGCAGATGCACCGGGCGCCGTTGCCGCACATCTCGCCAATGGTGCCGTCAGAATTGAAGAAGCCCATGGCGAAGTCGCCGCCTTGCTTCGGGGGTTCTACAGCCATAAGACCGTCTGCGCCAATCCCAAAGCGGCGGTGGCACAGGTAGCGGGCCAGGGCGCTGAGTTGCGCCGTGGTGAGGTTAAGGGTGCGGTTGTCGATGACGATAAAGTCATTGCCCGCACCGTTCATTTTGTGGAAGTTCATGGGGTGGTCCTCCGGGTGTGTTTTTGGGTATTGTATCATAAAGTATGGGGGATGTACAGGGGAGAAATTGCTTTGGGGGTGGGGAAAAGTGCGGATATCCAGTGTTTTTTGCTGTTCCATGAAATCAGCCTCACCTGTGCTGGTTGCCATGGCCAGATACATTCTCTCTGAATATAGCAGTGCGGCATTATATGACGGAACACAACATAGAAGAATACAGGAAACCAACCGGATAGTATCTGTTTTCGATACGAATTATCGCTTACTTCTGTTCATTTGTATCGGAATTCTTGACATACAGTTGCATATACGATATAATAACATCGCAAGGAGGGGTGATATATGCTCGATATGAATCTTGTGATTGCAAACAATATTTTGATGCGCCTCAAAGAACAAAACAAGAAACAGGTTGACCTTGCTGACGGCATTGGCATTTCCAAGCAAATTGTCAGCAAAATGCTCAATGGTTCCCGGTCGATCAATGCTATCGAACTCAGAAAGATTGCAGCGTATCTGGGTGTTACGATGGATGCGCTGGCCAGGCTTCCTGAAATCCCCCAGGATAATAATATCGTTCACGCATTCATGGGTCGCGTTACTTCCGAGGGTGGAAAAAATGCACTGGCGATTGCAGATAAGCTTTCGGACATGATTCTTTTTCACGCCAAAGTCCGTGCAAACGGTACGCAAATGATGCAACCTTGGGAGGGATAAGCCATGCCAACCGTATTGGATTCCAGCCTGTTTGAAGCTAATCCAAAACGCTTCCGACAGATTGTCGATTTGTCCAGAAAATTTGTTGGTGTCTATTGTGTGAATGGCATCATCGGTGAGAATGTTTTTCAGCTTTTGCAAAACTATGCCAGAAGGCAGGATATAACGCTGGAGATTCTTCGGTATCCTTTCCATGACAGCAAACTTTGGGCATACACCTTTTTGAAAAAAGGTACGGTTTTTGTGTGCATCAATGCCGAACTCCCCCAGAATAAGCAGGTATTTGCAGTGGCGCATGAATTATATCACATTTACTGCTATACAGAAGATGTGGATCAGAGCATCATTCGTTCCGGCTCTCTTTTGGACGCCCAAACTGTCGATGAGTCTGCAAATACCCAGGAAGATGTGGAAGCCAATGCCTTTGCCGCCCTGCTTCTAATGCCGGACCACCTGCTGAACGAACAGATTGAGCTCTATGGTATTCCAAAGGACAACATAACCGTTGATGACGTTTTAGCATTGATGGACTTCTTTGGAATTCCGTACAAAGCAGTTGTTCTTCGTTTGTATGAAAGTAAGAATATCCCCAAGTCCAAGGCGGTTGAGTTGCTTTCTGTCCCGTCTGAAACCATCCAAAACCGCATCGCACTGACAGGAAGAGCAAAACGGTGGATGCTGAATGGTCGGGGAATCGAATCTTTCGGTTCTTTGGAGGATAACCTGAATTTCAACTGTCAGAACGAGCTTCTCACAGAATCCCGCAAAGCAAAGGATTGTTCTTTCCTGTCTGATTTGAAGAAACAGTTGGGTATTCAGTGAGGGATAACCAATGGAGAAAAAGAAAATCGCACTGTTGGATACAGACTTCATCTTCAAAACCCACATCAGCCAAAGCGTGGCAGATCATCTGATTGACCAAGTTCTGCTGCTGCCTGGATATGCTTTCTTCTGCCACAGTCAGATTGTTGTCGAGTTGGGGCGACATACTCCAGATGCACTTCAGTGGTTGCAAAACAAAATCCAGAACCAAGTTGTCCATTGCTACACAGATGAAATGATTCTGGATAAACTGGAGCGGGTATACGGAAGCGCCTGTTGCAACTGGTACGCACAATTCCTGAAGGAAGCCTGCGATGCTTTTGGTGACGACCATTTTCCCAACTACTATTATGCTTTACAGAATTTGGATTATGCCAACATCAGCAAAACCGCTTTTCTCAATGAATTGGTCGCCGCCGATGAGCATGTGGGACGCCAGAATAGCTTGGGAGAAATCAAAACCTATGTCCTTCTGCAAACGCTGGACATCCTGAACGGTGAGCACATCTATATGTTCTGTTCCGATGACCAAAAGGCGAGAATTGGAATTACACAGTTTAACAATGTTCGCTGCATCAGTGTTCTGTCTGCATTCCTGAAGCTAAAGAATGAGATTGGCTTAACGAAAGAACTTTCCGAGCCCTATCGGCGTTCCTGGCTCGCTTTCTGCACAGCCCACAAGCAGACCACATTCAAGGTGCTGGTTGCCAACGAGAACCGGAGATTCTGCAGGATTCCATGTGCGCAGGTGCTCGATGAAATCTATGAGGATAAATTTGTTGCACTTGGTGATGGTTTTCTGAAGTACAAATCAACTACTTGATTTATGGCGCTTTTTGCCACACCAAAGACCCCTTCTGTGATTTTGCCGGTCACAGAAGGGGTCACTAATTATACGGTATGCCCTTTACTTACTATACTTCTCCACATGGGACCGAATCAAAGCCCCATCTTCAAAGTAGTTGATCCGCATGGCCCGCTTCACGTCGTCCAGCGTCTTTCCGGCCTCGGCTCTGGCCACCTGACTGCCCTGACGGAGAATCTCGTAGACACCGGGGATGTCTTTCTGCCACATGGCTCTGCGCTCACGGATGGGGGCAAGCTCTGCCTGCAGGATGTTGTTCAGCAGTTTCTTCACCTTCACGTCACCCAGACCGCCCCGCTGATAGTGGGCCTTCAGCTCGTCCAGGCAGGCGTACTCCGGCAGGAATTCGGCAAAATGCTCGTCCCGGCAGAAGGCATCCAGATAGGTGAACACGGCGTTGCCCTCCAGATGACCGGGGTCGGACACCAGCAAATGGGTGGGGTCGGTGAACATATTCATGACCTTCTGCTTGACTTCCTTCTCTGTGTCGGACAGGTAGATGCAGTTGCCCAGAGATTTACTCATCTTGGCCTTGCCGTCGGTGCCGGGCAGACGGCAGCAGACCTCATTCTGGGGAATCAGGGCTTCCGGCTCCACCAGGGTATCGCCATAGGTCATGTTGAACCGGCGGACGATCTCTCTGGCCTGCTCAATCATGGGGAGCTGGTCCTCACCCACGGGGACGGTGGTGGCCTTAAATGCGGTGATGTCCGCGGCCTGACTGATGGGGTAGGTGAAGAAGCCCACGGGGATGCTGGTCTCAAAGTTCCGGAGCTGAATCTCCGCCTTGACGGTGGGATTGCGCTGTAACCGGGAGACGGTGACCAGATTCATGTAATAGAAGCTCAGTTCGGTCAATTCCGGGAGCTGGGACTGGATAAAGAGGGTGGACTTCTCCGGGTCAAGACCGCAGGACAGATAGTCCAGTGCCACCTCAATGATGTTCTCCCGAATCTTCTCCGGGTTGTCGGCGTTGTCCGTCAGGGCCTGCGCATCGGCAATCATGATGAAAATCTTGTCATAGATGCCGGAATTCTGCAGCTCCACACGCCGCTTCAGCGAGCCAACATAGTGACCCAGATGCAGCCGTCCGGTGGGGCGGTCGCCGGTGAGAATAATCTTTTCCATGGGATATACCTCCATAATCTGTCTTCCTGGTCTGCGGGACCGGGGCTGAACGTTGCCAATAAACACAAAAACCCGTCCAACAAAGGACGGGCATACTGCCACAAAGCCACCTGTGTCTCATCCCACCACCATGGGCGTGCCGGATAACGGTCGGCATAACCGTCGGCGCCTACTGCCCCGAAAATTGGGGGTTCGGGCCGCCCTCGGGAGCCCATTGGGGATGCACGGTCTGCCGCCCTCTCAGCCACGGGGCGACTCTCTGGGAGACCGGAGGTATCCTTACTCTTTCTCCGTCAGCGGTTTTTCTTATGCCCCTATTATACTGCTATCGGGGAAAAAGTCAAGGGCGGGTTTTGCTGGTTTTCCGGTTTTGTTCCCCTGTGGCCATTGACCCACTGGGGGAAACTGCCCGGGCTTTGCCGCCTTTTTTCCCCAAAAAGCCTTTACTTTTTCCGGATTTTCCTGTATCATAGACAGTGCCGAAGAAGGCGCACCATGACCCGGAAAGGACGGCCAGCCCAACCATGAGTGACATTTTCATCAGCTATCGTTCCACCCATTATAGTCAGGCACTGGCACTTCGTCAGGATTTGGAGTCCAGAGGGTTCTCCTGCTGGATGGCCCCGGAGAATATCCCCGGTGGCTCCAACTATGCCAGAGAGATTCCCCGGGCCATTCACAACTGCCGGATTTTTGTCCTCCTGCTCACCGACGATGCCCAGTCGGATGACTCCATCTGGGTGCCCAGAGAGCTGGATATGGCCGTCAATAAGCAGAAGCTGATTTTGCCCATTGCTCCGGCGGATTTCCGGGTCAATGACTTCTTTCAGTTTTATCTGTGCTTCTGCCAGTCCTATACCGGCGCGGGCAGTTGGTTTCAGCCGCCCAGCAGCATGATTCAGCGCATCCGGGAGCATTTGGACGGCCGTCCGGAAACCCGTCAGCCCCGGCAGTTTGCATCCAATCCTGCGCCTGAGCCTGTACCCAATCCTGCACCACAATTCAACCCTCAGCCCCAAGGCAATCCCCAGACCCAGTCCAATTCCTGGGCTCAGCCTGCCCGCAGTTCATGGCAGGAATCCCCGGCGCAAGAGCCCGCCTTCGCCGTCCATGACCCCTTTGGTGACGGCGGCGCACAGGCGAAAACCGAGGCCGATGCGTATTATTATGGCAGCAACGGTCAGCAGAGTTATGCCCAGGCCAGAGACCTCTATCAGCAGGCCGCAGAAGCCGGAAATGCCGATGCCATGTGGATGCTGGGCAATCTCCATTTCTTCGGTCTCACGGGGGCAGAGGATCACGACACCGCCTGCCGGTGGTATCAGCAGGCGGCAAAGGCGGGGCATCTGGCCGCCATGTATGATTTGGGCCGGTGCCATTACCATGGGCGCGGGGACTATCCGCAGGCCTTCCGGTGGTTCAAAGAGGCCGCCCAGGGTGGGAGCATTGAGGCCATGATTGATTTGAGCCGCTGTTACCTCCGGGGCGAGGGAACGGAGAAAAATGCGGCACAGGCGGTCTTCTGGCTGGAGAAGGCCGTTCGGGAGGACAGCGCCAAGGCCAAATTCGAGATGGCCATGATGTACTTCCGGGGGGACGGTGTGGCCCGGGACTATGGTCGTGCCACAAAACTCTTCCGGGCGGTGGCCAATCAGGGCTATGGCGATGCCCAATACTATTTGGGATACTGCTACCACGCCGGGAAGGGTGTCATCCCCGATGCCCGCCGGGCGCAGAGTCTGTACCGTCAGGCCATGGAGAACGGCTATACCGGAGAACCTTACGACCAATTCAAGCCCTGAGGAGGTTCTGAAATTGCTTTACAGAACTTAACATTTACTTAATATCTTTGCCCTTTCTTTCTTCACATTTTACGGGTATACTAAGGTCAAACACTTTCTTTTTCATTTCTTCACCTCCTTTCTTGATTCCGCACCCCGGTTGGTCGACCGGGGTGTGGTATTTTTTATTGCCTTCGGCAGTTATGATGCTTCGCAGTGATGATGCCTGCGGCAGTTATGATGCTTCGCAGTGATGATTCCCCTGCGGGGAAGTGGTTTTTGGGGGAGGTTGCCCGGTTATCTTCCGGCGAATGCGCACACCGTTTATCACAGGGTCGTAGGGGCGGGTCATGACCCGCCCGGCAGTAGAACCTACCAGTAACCACCAACCCTCCGGCGAATCCGCAAAACCTCCCCAATCAATGCCTCCCTCACCGAGGGAGGTGCCCCGAAGGGGCGGAGGGAGTCAATCAGCAAAGCACTCCCGCAACACTCCCTCAGTCTTGGTCTTGCGGCCAAGCCAGCTCCCTCAAAGAGGGAGCCTCAGGCTACGCACCACCCAAAGCCTCCCGCACAAGAGGGTAGTGCCGCGGACGGAGGGAGTTGCAGCAGAACCTTCCGGCAAGCGAAAATCTCCTGCCAAAACTGCACCGACTCTGTCCGTCCGGCCCTCACACCACCACTTGCTTTCGCATGGTGTTGATTGCGTTCTTCTCCAATCTTGAGACTTGCGCCTGGGAAATGCCCACCTGCCCGGCGACCTCCATTTGAGTCTTTCCATCGTAAAACCGGAGAATCAGAATCTGCTTCTCCCGTTGAGACAGTGTGCTGAAGGCATCCCGCAAAGCAATCCGCTCCAGCCACTTTTCATCGGTGTTTTTCGTGTCCTTAATCTGATCCATGACCATCAGCGGGTCACCGCCATCGGCATATACCGGGTCATAGAGAGAAATGGGTGCCGTCACCGCATCCAGGGCCAGAGAGATGTCCTCCACCGGGACCTCCAGCTTTTGGGACAGTTCCTCCAGACTGGGCTCCCGGCCGGTTTCGTTGATGATGGCTTCTTTGCACTGCAGTACCCGGTACGCCAAATCCCGCAAAGAGCGGCTGACCCGCAGGACACTGTTGTCCCGGAGGTAGCGGCGGATCTCCCCGGCAATCATGGGGACGCCATAGGTGGAGAAGCGTACCTCTTTCGTCTCGTCAAAGTTGGCAATGGCTTTGAGCAGACCAATGCACCCCACCTGAAATAAATCGTCCGGGTTTTCGCCCCGGCCGTTGAAGCGCTGAATCACCGACAGCACCAGCCGCAGATTCCCCTCAATGAGCTCTCTGCGGGCTTCCATGTCTCCACGTTTGGCTTTGCCCATGAGCATGGTCATTTCCTCACTGCTCAACGTGCGCAGCTTGGCTGTGTTTACGCCGCTGATTTCCACCTTTCCCTGCATCGACCAACCTCCTACCGGGGCTTTGCGGAAAACAATGATTGTTTTGCACACACCAGCTTTTCTTCCCCTCTGCCTGTGCAAATCCACCTTGTCAAGGGGTAAGTTTCGGTTTTCCGCATTTTTGTAGGTTTCCACAAAAAATTCCGGTTTCTCCCTGAGCCTGCCGGAATTGTCCCGGTTTTTCTCCTTAAAATCATAACTTTTTCGACCTTTTTTCCCCGGGTAAACGGTAAAAAAAGCCGGAATTTCAGGCGACGTAATGTCCGGTATTCAAGGAATATCCACAGGACTATGCATAAAAATATTCCAATTTTTCCCGGTCAAAAATCGCCGGAACTGGGCTTCCCTGTGGAAAAACGAAAGTTTTGCACATTCTCCACAAGTTTATCCACATCCCCACAGGCCTGTTAACATCCTGTGATTCATTCATCCGGGTTGACATAAACTATGTCCCCCAGATTCCGACAAATTGTGCAATTTCCCCTTTGGTCATTCCGTCAAAAAGCGCCCGGTTGATTCCGGCAGAAATAAGACTTGACAAGCGTTTCACCCGCTCATCCACATCCCGGTGGGTCACCAGCAATGGCTCGTCCGTTGTCCCGGCATCCATGACCGTTGCCGCGCCAACCGCCACCACCGGCACACCCAGAGTTTTTTGGGACAATGGCTGCCGGCTGTTGCCCACCCCGGAGCCGGGGACGATCCCCGCATCCGTCACCTGAATCACCCGGCAGAGTCGGCTGCCCTCCCCGGCGGCCAGCGCATCCACCACCAGCACCCGGTCCGGCCGGATATCCTCCACCACACTGCGGACAATGCCGGCGCTTTCAATCCCCGTCATGCCCAGTACCCCGGGAATCAACACACTGACCTCCCGCAAATCGCCGAACAGCTCCGGCATCATGGCGCGCAAATGGCGGGTCACCAACAGACCTCTGGCGCTCATGGGGCCAATGGCATCGGGGGTCATGGCTTCGTTGCCCAGTGCCACCACCAGCACCCGACTGTCCTGCCGAAGCCGGAGCTGCCCGGAAATTACCCCGGCCAGCGCATCGGCCAAGTCGTCCGACGGGCGGCTGTCCGGCGGTGTCCAGAGGGTGTCATAGCATCCCTGGGGCTTGCCCAGAGCCTCCGCGCCCTCGGGGTCAAGAATCTCCACCCGCTGTCTGGGGACGCCGTTTTCCTCCCACTCCCGGGCTTTTACGCCCGGCAAGGTGGTGGTTTTTCCGGCACTGCGCTGCCACAGCGCCTGCGCTTCCTCGGCAAGGTCCGTCCTCTGACTCAAGATCATCCCCTCCTTTGTCCCATAGCTTGCCCGCCGGCGCAAATTCCTATCCAAAAAAGGAAAAAAAATAAAATTTCCTATTGATTTTGGCGGCACAAACGGTTATAATGTATTTCTGCATGAGACTGGCCAGGGGCCGGTTAGCATATACATTATTGGAGGAGGTGTAACCCGTGCCCAATATTAAATCCGTTAAGAAGGATGTAGAGCGTTCTCGCGCTGCCTATGAGAAGAACAAGGCCAACAAGTCCGCTCTGAAGACCGCTATGAAGAAGTTCGAGGCCGCTGTTGTTTCCGGCAACCGCGAGCAGGCTGAAGTGGCTTACAAGGTCGCTGTGAAGACCGTTGATCAGGGCGTGAAGAAGGGCATTCTTCACAAGAACAACGCTGCCCGCAAGAAGAGCAGCATGACCCTGAAGCTCAACAAGCTGGCTTGATGAGACTCGATGAAAATATCTCCTTCTGATTCCGCTTTACATCAGAAGGAGTTTTTTCATGGCCTTTTTTCTGGTTGATAGACGAAGAATCCCACCCGCTCCGGTTTTTTATCTGGAGGGGTGGGATTTTGTTTCATCCAATAAAATGGACAAATTATGCCGGGAGCGTTCTCCGCCATTCAGCCGGAGTTGTCTCAGGTGTTGGGCAGGGGACAACTGCTTAAAGTTTCTGCTACCTGTAAGAGCTGTGTTTCTGTTAAACTCCAGGTGGAATAAAAATCCACAATTCGGGTTTCCATGCAGAGAATATAGAGCGTCCGAGCACCGTCGTCATTGTATAATTGGTAGATTTGAAGGTGGTTGTCGGGGTCACACCAAATTTCCTGCCAGTAGTCTGAGTCTGTAGCCGAACGGGTGTAGAATATGCCCGCAGTGGGATCCCGGTCGTCCAAATCCATGATTTTCGCCTTCATGGTTTCGTAAATCCCGGGAATATTGATGTCCGTGATGACATACTTGATGATATCCTTTGCGGGTTCATCCTCGCAGAACCGCTGAAACGCAAAATACCGACCAATCAAAAAGGATTCATTGCCCCGCCAGTAGGTCTCTACCCCGTTTTCTACCCATGCTTCGCCCAATAAGTCCTCTATCCGCAAGGGAATTTCTTCCTGCCAGAAAGTGTGAGACTCTCCTTGATATTGGCCCATGACCTGATGCCGCTCTGGTTTGCCCAAAGAGCCCGGTATTGCAGGAGAAAAGACCAGTGTCACCAGAACAGAGGCCAGAATCAGCCCGCTGACCACTGCGGTCAGGGCGCGCACTCTGGGTGAAGAACGTCTCTCTTTCAGCATCCGCATAACCCCGCATACCAGTGCCACAGCCACAGAGATGCTCAACATCAGGAATACGGGGAAATATCGCGCATCGCCCAGATACAGCGCCAGCATGCCGGTTGCGCCGATACCCAGCCAAATCCAGGGCGAAACATTCCACTTCTGGCGCACAGCAGGAATATATCCTTCACGTTCCGCCAGTCTGCCGGCTTTGTGCATCCACAAATGGAATCCCAGTGTCTCTGCCACATAACAAAGAATTGCCAATATTGCCATAATCGGAAGAAGAAGCACATCAGAGGCCAAGATCTCGATTTGCTTAACCCCCGCCGCAGCCCAGTCATCCACAAAATGAAGTCCGGTGGCATTCTGGAAACTGGACCAAGTGGATCGACCCACTAATATTGCAAGAGTCAAAAAGAACCAAAACAATCGGTTATACCAAGGTACAGTGGCTTTCCGGATGTTCTCTACTTCCAGTACCGGGTCAGTTTCGACAGGAATTGCATCCGGGTCTTCGCTATATAGCACCAACATCCCCGGGAAATGCTTGGCCAAATGCCATCCGGTATGGTCGCAGAGCTCCAAAAAGTCTTTCTGCCGCAGGGTCATCGCCGGATAATACGCCTTGGCATCCGGGAAGAAGAATACCGAGAATTGCAAAGTTCTGGTCTCGGTCCGGTAAAATACCCAACCTGCTTTGGTATTGTCCAGAAACCAACCCCGGAGGGTTTGTTGACGCAGATACCGCTCCATTGCCACTTTGTCATAAGGCAAAAAAGGTTTAATCAACAGTCGTTTTGTCGTGTTCATCGCCTCACTCCTCTCCAAACACGCGCCCGTAATCTTCCACCTGCCGCCGGATTCGCTGGTACTCCCGCTCCAGCATTTCCCGCCCCAGTGCCGTCAGGATATAGCTCCTGCGCCTCCCGGAGACGGCGGTCTCCCGAATCAGCCGGGCTTCCAGAAACTGCTCCAGCAGGTTATACAGTGTGCCGGAGCCCACCTTCACCTGCCCGCCGGTCATATCCGGTACACGGTCCAGAATGTCAATGCCACAGCATTCCTCTTTCAGACACAGCAGGACATAAAACATCTGCTCTGTCAGGGTTTTGAACTTCTCCCGTGCCACAACATCACCTACTGCAGATAATCTCGAATATCGAGAATGATGGGTATATTATATTCTCGATTATCGAGATTGTCAAGTGGGTTTTCTGTTTTTTCGGGTTGCGGCGCAAAAAAAGACTGCACCTTCTGGCAAAGATGCAGCCTTTCTCAATCTGTTGTAACCGGAGATTATGTCTTTGTGTTGTAACCGGAGATTATGCCTTCCCCAGCGCCCCCAACAGAGCCTCCACCGCCTCAATCTCCGTTGCCCAGGAGGTGACAAAGCGGACCGCGTCATGCTCCGGGTCAATGCGGGCGATGAACTCAAAGGTGAAGTCCTGCTCCAGCCGGGCAATGAGCGCCCTGGAGAGGATAGGGAACACCTGATTGGTGGGTCCCTGGGCATAGAGGGGGTAGCCCGCCGCCAGAAGCCCCTGAGTCAGTCTGACCGCCATTTGATTCTCGTGGCGACCCAGCTTCAGGAACAGGTCATCTTCCAGCAGAGCCAGGAACTGAACGCCCAGCAACCGCCCCTTGGCCAGCATACCGCCGCACTGCTTGAGGCAATAGCGGAAATTGGGCTTCAGGTCGGGGTTGGTAATGACCAGACACTCGCCAAAGAGCAGACCGCACTTGGTGCCGCCCAGAGTGAAGGCATCAAAGAGCCGGGGCAAATCCTCAGGGGTCAGGTCATTTCCCTCGGCGGTCAGGGCAGAGGCCAGCCGCGCGCCGTCCAGATACAGATACAGCCCCAGCCGGTCGCACATCTGCCGCAGAGCCGTCAGCTCCGCCTTGGTATAGATGGTGCCCAGCTCCGTGGTGTCGGAGATATAGAGCATCCGGGGGTGGACCATGTGGCCGATATTGGCTATGGTATGCTCCAGATAGATGTCCTCCAGCGCCTGGGGGGTCACTTTGCCGTCTGCGTTGGGGACGGTCAGCACCTTGTGCCCACGGGCCTCCACAGCGCCGGTTTCATGGACGGCGATATGTCCGGTATCGGCGGCGATCACGGCCTCCCAGGGGCGCAGGAAGGCGGTAATGGCGGTATAATTGGTCTGGGTACCTCCCACCAGAAAATGAACATCGGCATCGGGGCAGGCGAAGCGACTGCGGACAGCCTTCGCCGCCGCTTCGCAGTATTCGTCCTCACCATAACCGGCGGTGGCCTCAAAATTGGTGCGGACAAGGGCATCGAGCACCTTGGGATGGGCGCCCTCGGAGTAGTCGTTGCGGAAATTGTACATGGTAATATAGCCCCCTTTTTGGGTTTATGTCAATATGATGGGGTCATTATAACCGAAAACACAGAGGATTGTCAAGGCGTTACTCCGGACAGGACAAACCGGAGTCATTTTCTGTCTTGGGTAATGATCGGGGGCGTGTTACCCGCTCAGTCTGCCCTTCGGGCAGCCAGCTAGCCAAGGGCGGTGCTTAAGTTTGTGGCATTGGGGATGAGCGGGCGTCCCAACGGTCTGCCGTTTCCGGATTCACGCCTGTTCCTCATCCTGACTGCGGATTACCGGAACCATCTCTGCCGGGCGGGTCTTCTTGTCCAATCTGGCGCATATGCTGAGACAAGAACCAGTGGCGTGTCGCAAATTTCGGTCTGCTCTCCGAATCACGACTGCCGACTGCCTAAAACTTACCCCCCGGGGGTGCATATGATGAGAACAGGTAAAGTCAAAACCGGCACAATGTTACGGCGGGCGTTATTATTGACCGGGGCGAATTTGGCCTTGCGGGCGGTATCCATGGGGTTTCAGGTCTATCTTTCCGGGCGCATGGGTGCGGCGGGGGTGGGGCTGTTGCAACTGGTCATGTCGGTCTGCTCGTTGGCGATGACGGCGGCCATGGCGGGAATCCGCACCGCCACCATGTATCTCACCGCAGAGGCACTGGGCAAGGGGCAACCGGGACAGCTCAGCCGGGTATTGGGGCACTGTTGCCGGTACAGTCTGTGCGCATCGCTGTTGGTGGCTTTGCCGGCATTCTTCCTTGCGCCATGGCTGGCTGAGGTATGGATCGGAGACAGCCGGACAGAGCTGGCCATAGAGATTTTCGCCGCTTTCCTGCCGGTAACCTGCCTGGTGGGGGTGCTGACCGGATATTACACCGCCGCCGGGCGGGTACGGACGCTGGTGGCGGTGGAGGTGACGGAGCAACTGATTGCCATGGGTGCGGGTGTACTGCTTCTGACGCTGTGGGCCGGGGATGACCCGGGCAGAGCTTGTGCCAGTGTGATTGGGGGCAGTGCGGTATCTTCCGTGGTGACCCTGACTGCTCTGTGGAAGCTCCGGGGGAACACGGCGGAAGGAGACGCGTCCCAAACCCCGGTAACGCCAAGACTCCTGAAGGTGGCGATCCCGCTGGCTTTAGCGGATGTACTCCGGATGGGCATATCCACGGTGGAGAATCTGATAGTCCCCCGGCGGCTGGCGTTATACACCGGGACAGCATCGGCACTGGCGGATTTTGGGCGGCTCAGCGGCATGGTCTTTCCGACGGTGATGTTTCCGGCCTGTATCCTCTGGTCGGTGGCGGAATTATTGATTCCGGAGCTGTCCCGCTCTGTGGCGGCGAACCGGCAGGAGCGGGTGGAGCATCTGACCGGGAGAAGTCTTCGGGCGGCAGTGGTCTATGGACTGGTTTCGGGGGCAGTGCTGGTTTTGTTGGCAGAGACTTTGGGCAGAGCCCTCTATGGCAGTGAAGAAGTGGGCAGACTCCTGCGGCAGTATGCGCTGCTGGTGCCCATGCTCTATGCCGACTCCATTACCGACGCGGTGATTAAAGGCATGGGGCAACAGGTGGCCAGTGTACGGTACAACACCATCACCTCGTTTTTGGATGTGGTACTGCTGTGGATCCTTTTGCCCAAATGGGGACTCCGGGGATACTATATCAGCTTCGTCCTGACCCACGGGCTGAACTTTTTCCTCAGCGTGAGAAAGCTGAAGCGGGTGGTATTTCCGAAAAGGGGAACGGAAGGGTGAACGCAAATGCTGACCCAATGATTCATGGGGGACGCAATCGGCTGTTCCGTGTTGCGCAACCAGGGACTCCCGATAATCGCGCACCACACCCGCAATACTATCGCTGTAGCGCGCTTACATCCTTGACGCGCATTGGCAGGCAGTGCGGATTCGCCGGTAGATTTCTGCTTGCGGAAAGGTTCTACTGCCGGGCGGGTCATGACCCGCCCCTACGACCCTGTGATAAACGG
>SVLX01000055.1 GCA_015067725.1 Oscillospiraceae bacterium
TCGCCGGTGTAGGTATAGCTCAATGTACGGCCGCTGGAATAAGTAGCCTTGGTGGTACGACCCAAGTTGTCATATTCATAGGCCACACTGTCTCCGTTGCCGTAGGTTTGCTCCAGCAGATCGCCATTCTGGGGGCCATAAATATACTCCGCCAGGACAATATCGCCCACGGTGATCTCCGTCAGATTGCCGAAGCTGTCATGGTCATACCCATAGGTCTGGGTATTGCCGCCGGCATCCTCTCGCCGTACCTGGCTGAGAATACCCTTGGTGTAAGTATAACGCAAACCAACGGTATTTGCAACCGCATCCTTCTCCCAAAGTTCCTTTTCCAGCACCCGGCCAAACCGGTCATAGCCCATGGTGGTTGTGGTGCCGGCTGCATCAATGATTTCCGTGGTGCGGCCATAGAAGCGGTTGGTATCTCCTTCATAGTCGTAAGTCACCGTCTGGTCGGAGGTGTCCGTGGTGGACGACATGAGGTTGCCGGAAGCTCCCTCAGAATCATATTCGGAAGAGCTTTCCAGAGTCTTGCCATAGGCAGGCTTATCTTGGTTTGCTTCATTCTCTGTGGCAAAGAGGGTAGTCTTGGTTACATTACCCGTGGTGTTGTAGGTCATTTCCTGGCTGACCAGGGTATTGACCACAGAGGTCAGGCGATGGGGCTTGCTGGTATCATCATATTTGTATTCATAAGTACCATTGCCGCCGGTCACCGTCTTGATGAGATTACCGCCTTCGTAGGTGTCGGCATCTGCTTTGATTCCTGATGTAGTCACCGAAACCAGATTACCCTTCTCATCATACTTCATGGTCTGGGCCGCCTCCCGCACCAGGGAGAGGTTGTCAAACCAGGCTGCGTTGCCGTTCTTCTCATAGGCGCACTGCACCTCAATGGAGGCAACGATGATGTCCGGGTCGGTCTCGTTTTCCTTCTGCTGCCTGGGCACGATGGTCAAACTGGTAAACTGCCAGCCGGACAGATCGGGGTTGAAGGGGACATAGTGATATTCGGGGGTACTGCTGTTGGCATAGCGCACAATGGCCCGGAGGCCGAACTGCTTGTTCTTGTCTTTGCCAGCGGCATCTTTATCCGTCTCAGGGTCGCCCTCCATAACGTTATCCGGTACTGCGTTGGCCATGGCCCAGCCGGACAGGACATAGGTCTGGTCACTGGGCAGATTCAGGTTTACGGTTTGGGCGGCATGGTTGTCTGCTGTAGGATTGCCAGTGACTTTGATGGAGTAGGCATACTCCGAGGTGGAGTGAACACCGCAGTTTTTCACATATTCCGCTCCGGAATCTGTGCCTTCTATCCAGCCACGCCCCCAGTGCTGCAGACTGCCGTTTTCCAGCAGATTCACATTGGAAACCGCGCTGGCGCTGGTCTGGTCTGTGCCGGTGACAAAGTCAATGGCCTTTTCCAATTGCAGGTCATCGACATAGCTGTTCCCGCCGATGGTGTCACTGTAGATGGTGATTGTGTGGTTGCACTTGACTTTTGTCGTGAAAGCAAAGGATATCCGTACCCAGCCATCGTCTACAAGCGATGAGGTCTGGTAATTCACGCAGTCGCTGGTCCAAGTATTGCCGGAGGTATCCTGAACCTTCAGATAGATTCCGTCTCCGTTGAATGTCGTAGCCTGGCTGGTGTTGACGTAAGCAGAAAGGATGTAGGTGGTATCCTTCTGCAGCAGATTGGAAGTTTTGCGAGCATAGGCGTAGGCGGTGGTGCTGCTGGCAGGAATGGTGAGCTTCAGGGATCTGGCGCCGGTTCTGGGTAGCGTGGTAGCAACAGAGGAAGATGCGCCAGAACTGCTTACCGTACTCCATTTCAGGTCCGGATGTTGGGTCAAGGTCTCTCCGGTCATCTCAAAACCAAAGTTCTGCAGCTCCTGTTGGGCGGCCACGCCAATGCTGGCCGTGCGCATGGTGCGGTTGTTGGTTCGGTCTGTACTGCCGGTGCCGGAGTAGACCGCATTGGAAGCGCCAATGATGTTGTCGGAAGCATCGGTGGTATAGCCGTTGACGGTGCGTCCAAAATAGTCAAAGCCATAATAGGTATGCAGATCGTCGGCGGTTCCTGTGGTACGGTCAGCACCGGGATCAGTATAAACCGTCCAGCCGTCATCGGTTCGGCCGATCTCAATTCGGACACCATCCTCGCCGGTGGAAAGGTCGCCGCCACTGACGGTTACGTCCGCAGTCTCTTCCACAGCGCTGACTCTGTGGTTGGTGTAAGAGAAGTTGAGGCTATATCCAGCTTCTACATCGGTCATGGCGTCCATCTGGTTCTGATAGTAGCCATTGTTGTACCACATACTGTAGTGGGCGATTTCTTGACCATTATACAGAATTGAGCTCAGCTTTCCGTGGTTGTACGCGAAGGAGTAGGTGTTGCCAGCGCCATCTTCAATAGAAGACAAGTAGTTGGGAACCGGGATATCGTCTGCTTCATCCTGTGTTTTACCCGGTAACTTCTCGGTGGTATAGTGGAATGTGGCAATATCCACTCTGCTCTGACCCACATTCTGCTGGTAGATTCGTTCAATCCGGGCACCGGTGCTGGGGGGATAGTGGCTGGTTGTAGGCGTACCGTTCTGAGAGTATTCGATTTGAATCCGGTTGCCATTGCTGTCCTTGATCCACAGGAGATATCCACGGACAAATACCCACTCGTTGCCATGGTCATCGGTCATGGCGTAGTAGTTGTCATAATATTCGTTGATCTTTAATCCCAGACCATCTTCATCATAGAAGTAGCCCTCCTCTTTGGAAGCGTCTTCGGCAAAGTAGTGGATCGTGCCGTCTCCGTCCAGATAGCGGATGTAAGGAACTCCATCAATGGTATCTTCCTTGACGTGCTGGAGGAAATTATAGGTCCAGCCGGAGCCCACATGCATCTCCATACCCAGGTCAGCACAGAGGTCATACTGGCTGTCCGTGGTCTGGGAAAAGTAGGCGGAGTTATAGACCATCTGGATGGAGAAGGGGTTTACGGTGGAAGCCAGGGAGAACAGTTCTTTGGCAACTGTCAACTGACCGGAGTAATCAGAGATATAGGCTGTACCTGCATGGCCGGCGCCCATGGTCTGGTAGGTATAGTAGGGCTCAATGCCGGTGTTGTTCCGGTAGGAGACCATGAGAATCGGAGGGTGATTCTGGCCGTAAGCATAGAATACGGGGATTCCATAGTAGGAAGAGGAGAACTTGCCGGTGTCAGTGGGAACCAAAGCCAGGGTTCGATTTTCCGTCCCGGTGTCGTACCATTTGTTGAACAGCTCGGTTAAGTCCCAGCTCAAATAGCCCCAATTCGTTGCTTCAGATGCCGTGGCATAGTCGATCATGTTGGCGCTGTCGTAGGTGGCCTTATCGCTCCACTTCATGTAGTAAATCCAGTCATGGTATGTCTCATCACTGGCTTTATTACTGGTGACCTCATAGGCACCGACAGGCAGTTCCGGGCAGTTTCCGTGGGAATAATCAAACTGCCAGAGGTTTAAAGCGGCATTCACCACAATAGAACCCTGGGGAATCTGTGGCAGATTGTTGAAATGCAGATAGATCCACCGCTCTCCCAGGGACTGGTATGCGGTGTAGCCCAAATAAAGCTGCTGAAAATGGCCGTGGCTGGTGTTGTTGCCTTGCTCCACATATGTGGCATAAATGTCGCCGTATGCGTCACCAATCGGCTGATAAAATGTGGGGTCGATGGTTACCGGGAAGGCTCTTTCCGTTGAGTTGATCCAGGTAGCATCTGCCGCTACGGTCAACAGAGCACCAGCTGTTCCCAGGTTGGTCAGGGTATATTCCACAGCGCTGGAAGTATGGTTCTGGGAATCAAACATATAAGGTGCGGGGATGAACCAGGCAACCTCATTGTTTGCATCATACAAGTTGATGGAGCCATCTTCCTGCATCTGAGGCGTCAGGCCCTCCAGCTCCAGCAGGAAGGTAAAATGGTAACTGTCCAGCGGTTCGTTGACGATGATGCTCTCTTTGATGTTGTAGCCCGTCAGGTTATAGAGCAGGTCAACACCGGGATATACATCTTCATAGAGGACACTGGACTCTAGAGTTTCCGGATAGACAGCCGCCATGATTTCCGCCTGTTCCTCAGTTCCGGCAGAAATTGTGGTGTCCGCAGGCACGACTGTTGCGGTTGCGGTGCGACTGAAGGTAGCCAGGTCGATGGAGGTATCGCTCAGAAGGTTGACGGTTTCTTCTTCTTCTGTTGCGGGAGCATAACTTGCCACGAGCTGTTGCACGGTTGACGCATCCACCATAGACATGGAGATATTCTGTGCCCCATATGCGGCAGAAAACACCTGCCCTGCGGAAAGGGTTCCCGCAAAAGACGCAGAGGCACTACCATTGGTGGAGACCAAAGCGGCAGCGCCATCTGTTGTGGTTGTATTTACCAGGGTATTGTCAATATCTGTCCATTCGCCGGTAGCTCCCTGGAAATGGACAGGCATACCATAGGATACGGCCATATAGCTGCCGTCACTCATGCGGAACTGTTTCCCGTCTTCTGTGCGCAGTTCCTCTACTTCGCCCACTACGGTGGGGGAGACGGCTTCAGAAACTTCCACAGCAGTGGAGATGGGTTGTTCTTCCGTGGTGGTTGTTTCGCTGATTTCCGCAGCAAAAACATCCAGCGGAAGCAGCTGGACCACGAGGGTCAATGTGAGAAGGAGGGACAACAGACGTTTCCAGGGGAGTTTGTGCATGAGGATTCCTCACTTTCAAATGGTTTTGGAATGTTGTGCTTTTAAGGAAAATGTTCCATATCAAATATTATAATACCATGTATACAATAATGTCAAGTTCGTTCTTCTGCTTACCAAGTGCCAAGTGCAAGTTGGTGAGCCCATCTACAATGTTCTCCTTGCGACAGGCTTTCTTGCTAGAGCCCAAGCTGCCAATTCTGCAGAATCTGCGCAGCAAACAACACCGCATGGTTGCAGTGGCTATGGACAGAACGAACTGTACGAAAAGTCAATACGAATAGACGAAAACTCGTCCAACAAACTTCGGCAAAATCCTGTATTCTTATGGAAGAATTATTCACAAGGAGGAATGAAGCATGAATGAACCCAATGACCTCCCTGGGGGGGTGCGAGCGATACACCAAGAGCGGTACTTGTCTTTGACAACGTTTACGGAAGATTTTCAGGTGTCTGGTTTCGCGTTGCAGTCCGTCTTGCGGTGTGGACAGACCTCTTTGGACACGGCTTGCAGGATTTCCAATACGCTGGGGGTGATGATGAATGAAGGGGCAAAGCTTGCGGATATCAAGCGATCCGGAGATGATGATTATCCGGAATCTGTTGCATGATTTGGGTATGACGGAAAACAGAGTGGGTTTCTACTACATCGAAGAAGCCGTGCGATTGGCACTGAACGATTCAACCCGGCTGCTTTGGGTAACCAAACGACTGTATCCGGAAACGGCCAGAAAGTTTCAAACCTCCTGGCGAACGGTGGAACGGGGTATCCGGTACTGCATAGAAAAAGTCTGGGAAAACGATCCGGAACGGTTGCAAAAAGTACTGGGCATCAGGATTGAGGAGAAGCCGGTGCCTGCGGTATTTCTTTCTCTGCTGTGTGCGCACCTGCAACGGGAGGGCTGTTCGGTTGGGGCAGATTTGTAGTGTGCAGACTCCCTGCTGTTGGCTTGGTTCTATAAATTGCGAATGCTGCCAACTCCGGGGGTAATACGGAGTTGGCAGCTTGCCGTTATGGCGAGATGATGCTGTATAGACACCAATACAAAACAACAATAATCGTTTTAAGGTGGCTCTATACTGTTAGGAATGTCTGGCGTGGCCCTCAAACCGGGGCAGGTTTTCTTCCATCCATTGGGCGGCAAGGCTATCCTCGGTGAAGATGTAGACCCAGCCGTGATTCTCGCGGATTCCACCAGCATCCAAGGCGTGTTCCGTGTATACACGGATGCTGTACAGAACAGGGTCACTGCTTCCACTTGGGTCGATGAAGGCGTTGTCTGCTTCAATGTCTTCCATAATCAGCGGGAACAGTCCATCGACCTGCTCCGGCGTCAGATAATACCAGTTGTCACTCTGGTGATCCAGGATGTCAAACTTGGTGATGCGTCCCTGTTGCCGGTCCAGAGCGCAGTCTTCATCCAACAGGCAATACTGGGATACAGCCCGGCTGCCAAAGAAATCTGCCAGTGCGGCGTCAACAGGATGCGGAACAAGTCCGGAGCCATAGTCCATCACATACTGCCGGGTTAGGGTTGAGCCATCCTTCATGGTATAATGGAAAATAACATTCCGGAAACCAAAACCTGTGGTACAGCAACCCAGATGCCCGGTCAGTGCCTGATGGAGCTCAGTCGTTGCTTCGATGGCTTCCGGGGTGGTCAGTACGATGCTGGGCTTTTCGTACCAATCGCCACTGCTGTAGTTCTCGACGATTTCCACAGCGGCAACTTCATCCACCTCCGGCACCCGGGTCTGTACGCCGGGTAAATCCAACCAGACCAGTGTGGCTATTCCGGTAACAGTCACTACACACAGCAAATACTGCTGCAGTTGTTTCTTGTGGAGCACCCGGACGGTTTTCTCCACAATCATTTCTGTAATGATCCGACCAAACAGGATGCCCGGCACCAGCCAGCGCAGAACCGGAATAAGATCGCCCTGAGGAGAATTCCAGTTCCAGCCCACCAGCGTCTCAAAGAAATTACCCAGAGTTATCCCACCCAGAATGGTGGCAATGACTTTGATCCAGGGCTTAAGCCAGGGGAAGGCAACAAAGTCTCCCGCAGCCTCCAGCGCTCTTTTCCGGTGCAGAAATGCTGCCAGTACAAGCACCAGCGCACTGGCCACCGCCACGGCAACATAATAGAACCAGGAGATGTCCTCGCCGTAAAGAGTCGTCGTATATGCCAAGGGGGACAGGAATGTGGTGACATTGCTGTGTTCACAAATGCCTGCCAGCAATCGGTGACAGATGGTGGAAATGGCTGTTTCTCCCAGGAGAATCCCGAAAGCCAGCAGGTAACTGACCACAATTGCACCAAAAACCGTGCCACTTAGGGTGCAGGCCAGTGCGCCGATGGAGAAGCCATAAAGCCACATGACCAGAAGCTGAGCCGCCCACCGTACCATAACCAGCAGAGAACACTCCGTCATGACCAGCACCAGCGGCACTGCGGCGGCAAAGGGAATCAGGAACAGCACCATACCGGAAAGGCAGTGGGTCAGGAACCAGACACCCCGGGTGGTGGGCAGTGCGTGGACCGCAATGGCATACCGGGCAGTAAACAAGTCGCTGAACAGCAGACAGGCACACAGCGCACCATAAATCGCAACCGGGACAATCAACGCATTGCTTAACCACAGCTGGTCGACGCTGTGGAGATTTACGTTGGAAAGCGAAAGAAGCATAATGAGGCCAAAGAATACCGGAGCGGGCCAAAACCGCCTCAGGTCACGGCAGACCCCATGGAGTTTAGAGAATCGTGTTGCGGATTTCATCGCTAATCCCTCCCAACTCATAAATAAAGATTTCTTCCAGCGACAGGGGAAGCAAATTGAGATATTGCGCCTTGGCGGCTTTGGCTTTTGCTTCCACTTCGTCGGCATTTCCCCGGACAATCAGGGTGAAGAGTTTGCCGGTTTGACTGCTGTGCAGGATTTCCAGTGCCGGAAGGGTACCCTCCGGCCCGGGGAGAAACTGGAGCTTCACCAGATTCTCCTGCAGAGTTGCCAAGTCCCGCTCCAACAACATCTGCCCTTTGTCCAGAATGCCCACATGGTCACAGACATCCTCCAACTCCCGGAGGTTATGGGAGGACACCAGCACCGTCAGATTGCGCTGAGCCACTTCTTCCAGCAGAAGCTGCCACACCTGACGGCGCATAATGGGGTCAAGCCCATCCACCGGCTCATCCAGAATCAACAGCTCCGGACGGATGGCCATGGTCAGCAGGAATGCGGACTGCTTTTGCATACCCTTGGAGAAGCGGCGGATAGGACCTTTGGGCAGGTTGAACAGCGACTGCAACTGGCTGTAGCGGTCCGGATCAAAGGTGGGATACATCTGCCGGTACAGCCGGGCCAAATCGCTGATGGTGGTGTTGGGATAATAAAAGATCTCGTCGGGAATATGGGCCAGCCGGGCTTTTACCGCCGGGGACTCCCAGACGGGGCTTCCTTCCACGGTAATGCTGCCGGATGTGGGGCGATAGGCACCGATGGCACAGCGAATCAAGGTGGATTTGCCCGCACCGTTGGGCCCGACCAGACCATAGACCGACCCCTTGGGGACATGAATGCTCACCTGATTCAGTGCGGTAAAACTGCCGAACCGCTTGGTGACTTGTTGAAACTCAAGCATGAGATTTTCCTCCTTCCAAATGGGCGATGATTTCTTCCCGACTCATACCGGTGGATTCCAGTTCTGCAATGAGATGGTCCAGCGTCTCCAGCAGTTGCTTGCGGTGGGCGAAACTGGCAGCCTTACCTTTCTGGACATAGACACCTTTGCCGGGGACGGACACCAGCCAACCCTCCCGTTCCAACTCCCGGTAGGCTCTGCCGATGGTATTGGGATTGATGGCCAATCGTCCTGCCAACTCCCGGACCGAGGGGAGTTGCTCGCCCTCTGCCAGAGCACCCACCAGAATTTGGTTGCGCAATTGCTCTGACAATTGGACATAGATGGGGCGGCCATCCCGATAGTCGTGTTGCATGAAATCCCTCCTTGTGGGGCTTGTTTTTTTGCGGCCTAACCGTAGTAAGCGGGTTAGTACAGTTAGGGTAACAGAAAACGGGTGATTTGTCAAGGGGAAATCTGTGTTTTCCTTTGCTTTTTTGCCGCCGGACAGCAGAAGCCCCACCGGAGGGTTAATCCGGCGGGGCTGGTATTGCGGACATGAGGCAGGGACATATTCTGCAAAGCATCGACCAAGCCGGGTCAATAGTTTGCGTGGAATCGGCGAAAAAGCCACCCGCCCAGGTATCGTTTAATCTTTCTGCGCATTCGGCGGCACTTACCTGACGAAAAATCCGACGCGCAATCCGTCAGCGTAAAGAACACGCCGTTACCGATTTGTTGAACATTGTAAGCCGGCATCTGCATAAGCTTGTCAAAACCATAGCGAAGGCAGTGCCTTTCTCCAAAGTAATTGCCCCAATACAATTGCTGGACATATTCCGGCTTGAAACACGGCTCATGTGCGGCACGCATAAGTGCAATGCTATTGGACGTATCATCCAGTTCGGCATAGAATGGATTTATCAGTCCAATCAGCGCTTTGATGCAAGACATAAAAGCAGCATAGCTGTGTTCTTGCGCAAGTAAGCCATATGTCATAAATAGCGTCAGCACGTTCCAGGGCTCATATTTCGGCACAACTGGAAGTCGCTTGAATTTATGGAACGTAAACGCCCATAAAAGCTTCCAGAAATCCGCTGCATCCGGATCATACTTCTTTGCCAGTTCCACACTTAGAATATCCTTTTCGCCATAAGCTGAGGTAAAAACCTGCCGCATGGAAGGCTTGTAGTCCATATATTTGTCGCGCGTATATTTTCCGGCACAGAGTTTATCCGGAGGAAAGAAGCCGTACCGTTCAAGAATGTCAAGGACACCTTGTGCCAATTCAGCTTCGTATTTGCTGTCATAGTAGTAAATCGAGGCGCTGAACAATGATTTTTCGATATACTTACTCATGTTGTCACATCCGTTTATGTTGGTATTTTTGCTGTGCCTCAAAAAGCAAATGCATCACAACCGTTATAGCAAATCCCGGAAAGAAACACAAGAAAGAATGTGAAGCAGCCATGTGTCAACCAGGGTCACCTGCACAGCAGACTGCTCACGCTTCCAGCGCACTCCCTCTCTCCGGCCAAACCATCACTCCAAGAGGCACAGCCGCCCCCAGCATTCCCGCCAAGGCACTGAGAAACAGCCGCAGGAGCTGCCCGTCGTCAATCCGGTGGGCATGGAGGGCGGACTGCCAGTTGTTCCAGCCGTTGCCCAGGGCCAGAGCCCAGCCCAGCGCCGTGAGCAACAGCACCACAGCCGCCGGAACCCACAGCCACCGGTTTTGCGGACGCTTTCGCCGGGAATGCCACGCCAGCAGATTCCCAATCAGCGGAATGACGGACAGTAACAGTCCCAGAGCAAAGTCACCCCCGGTATATTGCTCCAGATGAAAGATGTTTCTGGTCAAAAGCAGAAACCGTACCCACCCCACAGGCGCAAGAAGGGCGGTCAGATAGAGGCATTGCAGACCCATGGCGGGCTTCCGGGGTGTGGATGACATGGCATAAGCTCCTTTTGTGGTTTTCCTCTATTATACCCCGCCGGAGCGGGAATGTCAAAGCGTGAATCCGGTAACTTTTAATCGATACAAAAAGAATGAAAATTACCCAAAAACAGACCTCCCCTTTTGTGGAAACAGCCGAAAGTCAGGGAATTGATATTTTTATATTGACTTTTTGCCCCGGGAGTGGTAAAACTATAGTGTTGGCAAAGGCATGGGAATTGAACCAAAATGTCCTTCCTCCATGCCGCCGTCCCCATGTTTCGGACAGGTCTGTGCCCGTCCGTATGATCATCACAGAATTAAGGAGTTGACATCACTATGGATATGACCATGGAAACCTGTCGCAAGTTTGTTGAAGTTCTGGCTTCTGACGCTCCCGCCCCCGGTGGCGGCGGTGCCGCCGCTCTGGTCGGTGCCATCGGTACCGCTCTGGGCAACATGGTGGGCTCCCTCACCGTGGGCAAGAAGAAGTATGCCGATGTTGAGGCCGAAATCATCGCCCTGAAGGCCAAGTGCGATGCCCTGCAGAAGGCTCTGCTGGATCAGGTCGAGGCTGACGAGGTGAATTTCCTGCCTCTGGCTAAGGCTTATGGCATCCCCAAGGACGATCCCAACCGGGATGCCGTCATGGAAGAGGCCACCATCATTGCCTGCTCCACCCCCATGAAGATTATGGAGCTGTGCTGTGAGGCCATTGACTGCATTGCCGTCTTTGCCGCCAAGGGCAGCCGTCTGGCTGTCTCCGATGCCGGTTGCGGCGCTGTCTGCTGTAAGGCCGCTCTGCAGGCCGCTTCCCTCAATGTCTTCATCAACACCAAGGCCCTGAAGAACCGGGAAGTCGCTGAGGAAATGAACGCCAAGTGCCTGAATATGCTCGCCGAGTATGGCCGCATTGCTGACGAGATTTTTGAGTCCGTCAAGGCTGGTTTCTTCAAGTAATTCCATCGCCGGGGTTGACACAGACCCCATAATGTTGCATAATAATAGATACTTTATACATATTAGGAGGAATTCCAAATGGCAAAGCAATTACTGGGCAAGGAAGTTACCGATGCGCTGAACGCAAAGCTGCAGGAGCGTACCGCCGCCCTGAGAGAAAAGGGCATTGAGCCCACCCTGGCGATCGTCCGCTGCGGCGAGAACCCCAGCGACCTGAGCTATGAGAAGGGCGCCACCAAGCGCGCTGAGCTGGTCGGTGTCAAGGTCGTCAACTACATCCTGCCCGAAGACGTATCCAAGGAAGAACTGCTGGCTGTCATCGACAAGATCAATGCCGACGCCTCTATCCATGGTGTGCTCATGTTCCGCCCCCTGCCCAAGCACCTGAAGGCTGACCAGAATGAGATCTGCAACCGTCTGGATCCCAAGAAGGATATGGACTGCATGACCCATCTGTCCAATGCCGGTGTTTTCGAGGGCCTGAACGATCTGGGCTATGCGCCCTGCACCCCCGCTGCCTGCATGGAAATTCTGGACTTCTACGGCATCGACTGCAAGGGTAAGAATGCTGTTGTGATTGGCCGTTCTCTGGTCGTGGGCAAGCCCGCCGCCATGATGCTGATGCAGAAGAACGCCACCGTCACCATCTGCCACACCAAGACCGTCAATACCGCTGAGATTTGCCGCAATGCTGACATCATCGTCTCCGCCGCCGGTGTGCTCAACTCTCTGACCAAGGACTATGTCCGCCCCGGTCAGGTGGTCATCGATGTCTCCATCAACTGGGACCCCGAGAAGATCAACGCCAAGGGTGGCAAGGGCGCCATCGCCGGCGATGCTGTCTTCGCTGAGGTCGAGCCCATTGTTGAGGCCATTACCCCCGTCCCCGGTGGCGTGGGCAGCGTTACCACCAGCGTCCTGATGAAGCACGTTGTTGAGGCCGCTGAGAGAATCTAAATCCGATACCCCTCCTGCATGACTGACGGATCACGCGAAATAACGCGGGGAAGTGCAGGAGCAGTAAGCCGACCGTCTGGGCAATTCAGTTTTCCCAAGCTGAATTGCCCTTTTTTCACCCGGAATCTGGGTAAATCATAAAACTTATTTGGAGTGAGTGACATGAAAAAACTGAAAGCTCTGCCGGAGAGCAGTTTCCTTAAGCTGTTCTTTGCCGTTGTCTCCTGCGCCTTCCTGGTGGCTTCCCTGTTCATGCCCGACCGGAATCAGATGTTTGCCGGCCTGTGGGATTTGATGACCGGCACCTGTAAAATTTCCACCAACTACTTTGCTCAGGGCGGCTTCGCCGGTACGTTCCTGAACATGGGTCTGGTTGGCCTGATTTGCACCGGTCTGTGCTGCCTGCCCGGGGCTAAGCCCAACAACGTGACTACCCTCGGCGTCCTGCTGACCATCGGCTTCGGCGCATGGGGCATTAACCCGCTGAACATTATCCCCACCATCCTCGGCGTCTTCCTGTACTGCCTGGTGAAGAAGGAAAAGCTGGGCGCAATGTGCAATGCCATGCTGTACTCCACCGGTATCGCCCCCCTGATTTCTGACCTGCTGTTCCGCTATCCCGGCGTGGAGTATGTGGGCTTTAACTGGGTGGGTCTGGCTGTGGCTCTGTTCATTGGCCTCATTATCGGCTTCTTCCTGCCTGCCGGTCTGGCTCATGCCCCCAACATCCACAAGGGTTATGACCACTATTCCGCCGCTGTCCCCA
Organism: Oscillospiraceae bacterium; assembly: GCA_015067725.1. Classification (GTDB taxonomy): domain Bacteria; phylum Bacillota; class Clostridia; order Oscillospirales; family Oscillospiraceae; genus Faecousia. Next base: position 12,972 of record SVLX01000055.1, read on the forward strand.
TTGGCATGACCGCCTTCTTCCTGCGGGCGGTGCTGTACAATGTGGTTCTGGGCTGGAAGTTGGCGGATTTGGGTCAGCTCAGCACCATGGCGGCTCTGGACGTGGTTTCCTGGCCCATGACCAATATCTTCTGCTTCGTGCTCTTTGGCCTGTGCATCGTCTTTGCTCTGCTCATGGGTTGCACCTTCAAGGACTACTGGAATCTGATGAAGGACTCCGGTCACGGTGTCAGCTTCACCACCAAGTATGGTAATGCCCCCTTCCTGATGAATGTGGGTGTGTTCGGTCTGATGATTGTGGCCTACTTCAATCTGGCAGGCGCAATCGACGGCACCAATGTCTGGACCGGTATGACCTTCGGTATCGTTTTCTGTATGCTGGCTACCTGTAATTCCGGTTCTCACCCCCGGAATGTGTGGCCCATTATGCTGGGTTACATGGTGACCTCCTTCCTGTTTGGCTTTATCTTCCAGGGCGAAGGCAACTTCGGCCTCACCATTGGTAACCAGTCCATCCTCATCGGCCTGTGCTACGCCAATGGCCTGTCCCCCATCTCCGGCAAGTATGGCTGGGGCTATGGCGCACTGGCAGGCGGTCTGCACTATCTGCTGGTCACCGCTGTCCCCGATATGCACGGCGGCTTCTGTCTGTATAACGGCGGCTTCACCGCAGCCCTCATCTGCCTGATGTTCGTGCCTCAGTTGGAAAAGTTCTGCAAGACCAAGGAACAGAGACTGGAAGCCAGAAAGGGTGCTAAGCAGTAATTTCTCCCCCGGGTATTCCCATCCCGAACACCCGTCCGGTATCCCCTGAACCGGGGATGCCGGAATCGGGGGATGCCCATTGTCCGGCGGACGGTAAAATATCTGCAGTCAAATCGGTAAAAAACTATTGACAAAACTGCGGATATGGAGTACAATAAACATACATCCCATGACTGACGGATTTCGCGGACAACCGCGGGGGAGTGAGGATGTAGTAAGCCGACCGTCTGGGCAATTCAGTCTACGGGACTGGGTTGCCTTTTTGTGCACATTAAGGAGTTAACACATTATGCAGTTTACCTACCGTGGCCTGAAGGCTACCATGGATCGCCATATCGTGACGGAAGAAGAAATCGACCGTCAGTTGCAGCGCCTGCAACAGCAAACCCCCCGCATCGCCCCGGTGAAGGATCGCCCCACCCAGTTGGGTGACGAGGTGGTTCTGGATTATGCCGGATTCTGCGATGGTGAGCAGTTTGCCGGTGGTACCGCCGAGAAGCAGACGCTGGTGCTGGGCAGTGGCGCGTTTATCCCCGGCTTTGAAGAACAGCTTGTGGATAAAATCCCCGGCGAGAAGGTCACCGTCAAGGTCACCTTCCCCAAAGAATACCATGCCCCCAATCTGGCGGGTAAGGATGCCGAATTCCGTTGTGTAATTCACGAAATCCGCATCCGCTCCACCTATGAGCTGGACGATGTCTTTGCGCAGGAAGTGGGCAAGTGCCAGACGCTGGAAGAAATGCGCCGGGAGCTGGGCAAAAGTCTGCAGAACTATGCCGACCAGCGGGGCGAGATGGATTTGCAGGACCGCCTGCTCCGGCAAGCCGCCGAGACACTGGATTTTACCCCCACCGACGCTCAGATTGAAGCAGAGCTGGACAATCAGATGCAGAATCTGTCGGCACAGCTCGCCCGCCAGGGTCTGGATTTGAAGATGTACTGCTCTTTCCTGGGCACTACTGAAGAAGCGCTCCGCAGCGATACCCGGAATGATGCTCTGGCTGCTGTCAAAATGCAGGCCGCCATCGAGCAGATTGTGGCGCTGGAAAATCTGGAGCCTACGCAGGAAGAGCTGGGTCAGGCCGCCGCTTTGGTGGCTCGTCAAAATAATCTGACCATCGAACAGCTCAAGCCCTATTATGATGCCGAATTTGAACAGGCACTCATCAGAAGTATACTCACCAGCAAGGTCATGCGCCTGATTCGGGATGCAGCCGACGTTGCAGTGGTATAATATACAAAAAATCTCTGTGCTCTGCACTGAAAACAAGGAGGAAACTACTATGGCAATCGAATTCGTTGACGGCAAGTATGTAGACGAAAAGGGTATCGTTAAGCTGGACCCCACTGTTTACAAGGACTGGCAGATCGCTGAGGAAGCTGAGAAGACTCTGCCCTCTGTTGACTTCTTCCGTGAGAAGCTGGGTCTCCTGCCCGAGGAAATTATCCCCTATGGCAAGACCCCCAAGATCGACTTCATTAAGGTTATGGAACGTCTGAAGGATAAGCCCGATGGCAAGTTCATCGAGGTTACCGCCATCACCCCCACCCCCTTCGGCGAAGGTAAGTCCACCGTTTCCCTGGGCCTGATCGAAGGCCTGGGCTACATCGGCAAGAACGTCGGTGGCGCTCTGCGTCAGCCTTCCGGCGGCCCCACCATGAACGTTAAGGGTACTGCTGCCGGCGGCGGCAACGCTCTACTGATGCCCATGACCGAGTTCTCTCTGGGTCTGACTGGCGACATCAACGACATCATGAACGCCCACAACCTGGCTATGGTTGCCCTGACTGCCCGTATGCAGCACGAGCGCAACAACTCCGACGAGTGGCTGGCCAAGAAGGGTCTGAAGCGTCTGGATATCGACCCCAAGCGTGTTGAGATGGGCTGGATCATTGACTTCTGCGCCCAGTCTCTGCGTAACATCATCATCGGCATCGGCGGCCGTCTGGACGGCTACATGATGGAGAGCAAGTTCGGTATCGCTGTCGGTTCCGAGCTGATGGCTATCCTGGCTGTTGCCAAGGATCTGAAGGATCTGCGCGAGCGTATCGGCAAGGTCGTCGTGGCTTACAGCCGCAGCGGTGAGCCTGTCACCTGTGAGGATCTGGAAGTTGCCGGCGCTATGACCGCCTGGATGCGGAACGCCATCAACCCCACCATGTGCTACTCCGTCGAGCATCAGCCCGTCCTGATCCATGCTGGCCCCTTCGCCAACATCGCTATCGGTCAGTCTTCCGTTATCGCTGACCGTCTGGCGCTGAAGCTGTTCGACTATCATGTCACCGAGTCCGGCTTCGCTGCTGACATCGGCTTTGAGAAGTTCTGGAACGTCAAGACCCGTCTGTCCGGCCTGACCCCCAACGTCTCCGTCCTGGTTGCTACTGTCCGCGCTCTGAAGATGCACGGCGGCGGCCCCAAGGTCACTCCCGGCGCCCCCCTGCCCAAGGAGTACACTGAGGAGAATCTGGAACTGCTGGAGAAGGGTACTTGCAACCTGTTCCACCATGTTGCCACCATCAAGAAGTCCGGCATCAACCCCGTGGTCTGCATCAACCGCTTCTACACCGATACCGACGCTGAGATCGCTCTGCTGAAGCGTCTGTGCGCCGAGCGCGGTATCCGTTGCGCTGAGTCCAACCACTGGAGATTCGGCGGCGAAGGCGCTGCTGAGCTGGCCCGTGTGGTTGTTGAGGCTTGCGAAGATCCCGTCGAGGTCAAGTTCCTGTACGATCTGGAGATGCCTCTGCGTAAGCGCGTTGAGCTGATCGCTAAGGAAGTCTACGGCGCTGACGGCGTTGACTGGGCACCTCTGGCTGTTCAGAAGGCTGAGCGCTTCGAGTCCGATCCCAAGT
>SVLX01000056.1 GCA_015067725.1 Oscillospiraceae bacterium
GGAGGGTGGGCGGTAGCTGCAAGGCTCTGCCGCCGGGCGCGTCAAGGATGCCGCGCGCTACAGGGTGCGCGACTGTTGTGGGCAGGTGGTGCGGATTCGCCGGGGGTGGGCGGTAGCTGCAAGGCTCTGCCACCGGGCGCGTCAAGGATGTCGCAGCTACAGGGTGCGCTACTGTTGTGGATTGAAAAACGATAGGTTAGTCATGGCGTCAAGGATGCCGTGCGCTACAGGGTGTGCGACCGGGTGTGTTACAGGGTTGGCACAGGTTTACCGTGTGGGGTGCGGATTCGCCTGGATGTTGGTTCTTCCCGGCGGTTGTAACTGCCGGGACATTGTGCAAGCCGACCTCTGCAAAGGGCTCCGGAACCGGAATCATCTATACGAAACAAAAAATCACCGGGTTTGCCGAAAAAGTACGGTAAACCCGGTGTTTTGTATGCTTTTTGGTTCATCTGGGACTGATATATCTTCCCAGCCGGTCTCCCACAGGATGGGCATGGATACTGGACACAACGCCCATGGCCAGATACATGGAGACAATGGAACTGCCGCCGTAGCTGATGAAGGGCAGAGTCAGACCGATAACCGGCGCAACACCCAGACACATACCCACATTGATACAAATCTGGAAAATCATGGCCGCCGCCACACCGACACAAATCATGCGGCTGAGATAGTCGGGGGTCTTCAGTGCCACATAAATGATCCTAAAGACGATGGCCGCCAGCAGAATCAGGGTAAAGGCACAGCCCAGAAGCCCCAATTCTTCACCGATGGCAGAGAAGACGAAGTCGGTATGCTGGGCGGGCAGTGCGCCGATTTGGGTACGGTTGCCCTGAAACAGACCCTGCCCGGTGAGTCCGCCGCCGGTGAGGGACATCAGACTTCTCTTGGCGTGCCATCTCGGGCCAATGCCCTGGGGGTCAATGGTGGGGTCATACAGCACCTGAATACGCTCTTTCATGTATTCCGGAATCAGATCGTTGTTCCAGGCATAGGGGACAACGGCCGCAATTCCGGCCAATCCACCCAAAAACCACCAGATTTTCACGCCACCCACAAAGGCCATAATCAGGAAGATAAAGACGAAAATCAGGGAAACGCCGGCATCTCCGGAAATGACCAGGTTGAGTCCAACCACGAACAGCAACTGGAAGGCCATGAGGAAGACGGATTTTGGGGTGGAAATGCTGTTTTGCCGGGCCTGCATAACCTTGGCCAGCAAAATGGTGAAGATGATTTTACAGATTTCGGCAGGCTGAATGTACACCGGGATGCCCGGGATATCCAGCCAGCTTCGGTTGCCGGTGCCGCCGGAATAACCAAAGGGAATCAGAAGCAGAATCAAAAAGGCATTGAGGCAAAACAGCAGTCCCTGTCGCTCAGCCAGCGCATTCATCTGCACACTGGTCAGCACCACATAGCACACCACGCCCATGGCCGTGGCGGCGAGCTGGACCGTCAGGAAACGGGTGTTGCCCCAATAGTTGGTGGCACTGGAAATGACCACCAGGCCATATGCCGTGGCCAAAAGGCACAAAAACAGCAGGACCCAGTCGCCCCGTTTTCTGAAATGTTGTATGATCCGAGTGATCCAGCGCATATGGTGCTCTCCTTTGTTGGTGGTCAGGTCTATTGTACCACCAAAAGTGCCGGAAGTAAAGCGGAGAAAACTCAATTCCCAAGAATTCACCGGATGACTTTGCGCACTGGTTCTGTTGCGCCGGGCGGTGCGGATTTGCCGGGGGAGTGGTGGTTGCGAAAAGGTCGTATCGCCGGTGCGACGGGGGCGTCGCACCCTACAGAGGATTTGTGCGGATTTGTTGGGGTTGGTGGTTGCGGAGAGGATAGGGATGTCGATAGCAACCGCCCCTACAAAATCACTTCCCGAAGGGAAAATTTCACTCTGAAGGAATTTCATCGCAAAGCGATTTCACCGCCGAAGGCGATTTCGCTGCGAAACTACTCCCCCAGTCAGCTTCGCTGACCATCACCCCGCTGGCCGGCGGCACAAGAGCGGTCTCCGCCCATCTGGTCATTACCCGGCTGCAATAAGTACCAACTGATTTTGGGGTCAGTCTTGTGGTTCAGGGCTGACTCCTTGACTTGTTCCCGGAATGCTGTTGACATAGCACCTGTTTTTTACCCTTCATTTTACACCAAAACCCGGCTATTGTACGGTTTTTGTACAGAGCCGGGCTTTTTGTTTTTGTGGTATGGGCTGACTCGGCTCTCTGGGTGAGACAGTCCGGATGGACAGACAACTGGTCAGGGCAGGAAAGATGCCGGAAAAATTAAATGTTGCCTGTTACAGACTCAAGGACATACCGATATTGCGGACTTGAAAACCGCACTTCTCATAATAGGCCCGTGCGCTCTCGTTGGGGGCATCCACATACAGGCAGATGCTGCTGCAGCCCCATTCCTCTTTGGCTAAGGTGACCAGTTGGGTCATCATTTGTGTGCCGATGCCCTGGTTACGCAATGCTTCGTCCACGCCGATGTCGTCAATGCTTAATACCGTTCGCTTGGCTGAAACGGCACTGTTTGTGTTCCAGAGATAGACACGCATATAGCCGACAACATGGCCATCCTGCCGCATAACATAGATGACGCTTTCCCAAAGAGATTCGGGCTTGGTGCAGGTGAGAAAGTAATCCATGGGATAAGGATGCTCCACCACGGTCAGATTTGGTGTCCACTGCGCATGGTGAGCCGTGACCTGCCGGGCCAAACGGTTGACTGCTTCAAAATCAGTTGCTTTTGCCAGTTCAAGCATATATTTTTACCTCTGTAAAGAATTTGTGCAAAGTGTACTGGGATGAAATCCGGTACATCTTCGGATTAAGCTGGTGTTGTATTTTATTTTCGCGTCCCAAGGTGAAACAAAACCGGGGATAACGGATACCCCGGTTGACCGGGAGAGCCGGAAGGGACTCGTTTTCATTTTCTTCTGCAAGAGAAGAAAAAAGCGGTATCAACTCCGTCAAGCCGGAGTTGATCAACACCCCACCGGGGTGTTGTATTATATTTTCGAGTCCTAAGGCGAAACAAAAATGGGAGATAACAAATGTCATCCCCCAATTTTGGCACGCCGGAAGGGACTCGTTTTCATTTTCTTCTGCAAGCAGAAGAAAATAGAGGTATCAACTCCGTCAAGCCGGAGTTGATCAACACCCCACTGGGGTGTTGTATTATATTTTCGAGTCCTAAGGCGAAACAAAAATGGGAGATAACGAATGTCATCTCCCATTTTTGGCACGCCGGAAGGGACTCGAACCCCCAACCCTCGGAACCGGAATCCGATGCTCTATCCATTGAGCCACCGGCGCATATCCAGCAGACCCGGTTATTATAGCAGACTTTTTCCGGTTTGTAAAGCCCTTTTTTCTGATTTGGCGTAATTTTTCCGTAAAATTGGGGGTTCAATTTCTTCAAAACCAACTCTCCCCGGTTTCCCGGGGAGAAATTTGGATTGGGGTGGCAGTTTGTGCCGGGATGGGATCAGAGTTTCATGCCCTCCTCCAGAACACCATCGCGCATCACATAGACCTGATCGGTCTGGGCGGCAATCTCCAGATCGTGGGTGATGATGATGACACAGCGGCCGTCTTCGTGGGCCAGACGCAGGAGAATATCCAGCACCTGCCGGGAGTTGGCCACGTCCAGATTGCCGGTGGGTTCGTCCGCCAGCACCACGGCATTGCCTGCCGCCAGTGCCCGGGCAATGGCCACCCGCTGTTGCTCGCCGCCGGAGAGCTGGGAGGGGAAACGTCTCCACTGGCTGGGGTCAATGCCCACGGCCTTCAGCTCCCGATGCGCCCGCTCTTTGGACTCCGCCTTGCTCATCCGCTTCAGCCGCAGGGGATACAGGGCATTCTCCTCCACGGTCAGCCGGGGGAACAGGTTATAGTTCTGGTAGATGACCGCCACATGGTCCCGGCGGTAGCGGTCGCAGTTCCGGGTGGCGGTGTCCTCGTTCTGGTAGATGACCCGACCGGAGGTGGGCTGTTCCAGGCCGGCCAGCAGGGAGAGGAAGGTGGTCTTGCCGGAGCCGGATTTGCCAACGATGGCGTAGCATTTGCCTGGCTCAAAGCTGCAGGATGCGTTCTTCACGGCCTGCACCGTCTGATACTTGTTCTTGTACTGGAAGGTTACATTTTCTGCGGTAAGGATTGCCATAATATCATCACTCCTGTTCTCTTAATATGGCGGTGGGTGGTGTACGGACAGCTTTTACGGTGGGGAGGATACAGCCTGCCAATTGGAACAGCAGGCATAACAGCGCTTGCACAGGGGTCTTCATGATGAGTGCCACCAGGAAGACCGCCAGAAGCGGAAGAAGCATCTGCTCCATAATGATGGAAACCATGAGTTTTAACTGGGTCGAGCCAATGGTGCGCATCAGGGCGTAGGCGCGGATTTCGCCCCGAGTGCCCAGGAATCCGGTGAGCAGACCGCAGGCCAGACACAAAATCAGCAGCAGCGGCAGGGTCAGTTCACCTCTGCGGATGTTCTGCTCCAATGTGGCCAGGGTTGCCCGGTAGACCTCGTCGTGGATGGTCAGTGCCAGCCGGGGGTTGCCGCTGTCTCCGGCAGAGGGGTCTACAGGGCCAAAGTTTTCTCCGGCCGCCTGAGCCAGCTCCGCAAGGCGCAGATTGTCCCGCACCACAAAGCTGGCAGAGTCGCAGGTCAGCCGCCCAGACAGCTCAACGCTCAGCGCTCTGGCCGCCGGGAAGGGCAGGAAGATGGTGTTGCCCATACCGGCGTAAGTTCCTGCCACGGTCAGCTCCACCACGGTGACTTCAGTGGAATAGGGGTCCTCCACGGTGAGGCGCAGGGTAGTCCCCGGCTCCAGCGGGGCTTCCGGTTCCTCCTGCATGGCCCGGAGCTTGCCGCAAGCCTCCTGAGAGATGAGACACACCTTGTCCTCCCTTTCCCAGAAGTCCTCCAAATACAGCTCAACTTGCCCACCCATGGCGGGGTCGAGACTGCCATGACAGCGGGGATTGGTGACCCCCAGAATATCATCTTTGTTCAGCCCCAGCACAGAGCCACTGCCCAGAAATTCCTTGGTGAGCCGCAGGTCCTCGATATGGGGGTACAGGGGGGCGGTTTCGTCCGTCAGGGGATAGAGTTCCATGGGGGTCATTCGCAGGGAGGTACTGCGGCTGCCACTGCGGTTGGTGACCACGCAGAGAATTTGAAAGTTGGTGCGAACCTGCTCCAGTTCCTGCTCCTGTTGCTGAATGTATCCGGTAATCCAGGACATGAGAAAGCACAGGACGGCGGCCAGAATCAGACCGCACAGACTGATGAAGGGGCGACGCCAGAGCCGCTTGAGGATATAAGGATTCACGGTCGTACCTCCTTAGCCTTTGCCCATGAGCTGTCTGGGCTTTTTCCGGGACAACAGCCAGCTCTGCAGTCCCATGAGCAGGGCCATAATCCCAAGCTGAAGCCCGATGAGCAGCAGCAGTTTCCCCACCGGCAGAGCGGCCAAATCCAGAATATTGCCGGCCAGTGTATCGGTCATGGCCTGACCACCGCTGTGGGACAGGGCGGCATCGTTTTGGAACAAATACTGATAAATCTGCTCGCCAAAGAGCCGGGCGAATGTGCCGCTGAGGGCAGTACCCAGCACCACGCCCACCAGCGCCAGCACCATGCCACTGCCAAAGAGATAGCCCCGGGTCTGCTTGCCGGTTGCCCCCAAAGAGCGCATAATGCCTAAGTTTTTCTGCTGTCTGCTTTGGAACAGCAACAGATACAGCATCAGCAGCACCACCCAACTCAGGGCCAGAATCCCAAAGAGCTTCTCCGACTGGGCCTGGGCTTCGTGGACAGCCAGAACCGCCCCATCATAGCCGGTATCCAGAGTGACAAAGTTGAGACTGGTCAGTCCGGCTTCTTCCAGCTCTTTTCGGAAGTTTTCCAGTTGACCGTTTTTGATCTTCACCGACAGGAAAATGCCATGACTGCCCCGGTAATGGGGGTCGGGCAGGTACATCTCCACTTCTTTGGGCTTTCCGTCCTCATAGATGACCTGATTGTTTCCGTCCAGGGCGTAAGTCATAAAGGTGAGGTACTCCAGTTCGTCACAGCCGCCGTAGCCCCCGGGGAGCTGGGTCTTCTGGGGCATGAAGATGGTGTTGGGGGTGATGGAGTAGGCGGTATCTTCCCAAGCCCGCTCCAGACGATAAATGCCCACGACGGTGAAGGTTTCTTCTGCCTCCATGCCGTTTTTTAAGGGGAAGAAGCCCACATCCGGCTCATTGAGGTTCTCCTGTGGTATACCGCACCAGGAAAGTGAGCGGTTTGACCACTCCCCGGTGTCGCAGAGGAATTGGTTCAGGGTGATGGTGTCTCCGGCGTGGATGTCTCCGGTTTGGGCCAGTTCCTCGCTGAGCATCAGTACCTTTGCGCCGGTGTCGTATTCCTCCCGGGTGAAGGTGCGCCCTTCGGTCACGGTGGCGGCATTGGTCAGGAAGCACTGCATGGTTTCAAGACACTCGGTACCCAGAACGGGGAAGGCGTGTTGCACTTGCTGTGTTTCCGTAATCCACTGTTGCCAGTGGGGGTTCTTTTCCAGGAAGTCCTCCAGATTGCCGGGAATCTCCTGGGCGATGACCATGGGGTCGGTGATGGTGGTAAAGGTCTCCCGGTTGATCATGTTTCCGGTTTCGTCAGGAATGGAGCGTTCATAGTCACTCTCTCCTTGTCGATATGCGACCACTTGCTCGCCCTCCCGGATGACAATGCTGGATGACGAAGTATGCTGGCGGTTATTCAGTTCCACCCACGGAAGACCATATTCACCATCGGTGGAAATATAATTGGTGCTTCTGCCGTGGCAGGAAGGGTCATACATTCCGGTAACAATATAGGTTTTTCCCACTTCAAAGAATGGGTCTTCCTGCTCTGCCTTCAGTGACAAGTCCAGCCACACTTTTCCGCAATACTCGCTGTAGTCCTCGCTGGCAAAGAGGGTATAATCCGGGTGGATGGACAGGGCCTGCTCCACATTCATTCTGGCATAGACACCCGTAGCCTGCAAAACACCGAGACCAGCGGCACTCAGGTCATAGTAGAAATTGGGGTCAACGATTCCGCTGCTGACCGATTCAATTGTTCCCACCAAAATCACTTCGTTATAGCTCATGTTGGTGGTTTTGTCGTGTATGTCTATATCTATCTGATGGTAACGCTCGCCGGTGCGCACATTGGCCCAGTTTCTGAGTCCCAACAGCGATGTCAGCTCCGGGATATAGGCACCGGTCAGGGTTCTCATGTCGATTAACTCCACAGAGGGGAGTTTTTCCAGTTGCTCCAGCAGAGCATAGTCCATGAGGGCCGCCTCCGCCGGGGGCATATTTGGGTCGGTATGCTTGACTGTCGGCTCAGCCAAAAGGGGGCGGGGATAGACCTCTTCGCCCTCCTCATTGGTGGTCACGCCTCCACGGATGGCGATGGTGGTGTGCTGGCTGCTGAGGGTATCCTCCATGGCATTGGTGGCATGGAGCAGGGTGCCGCCTACACCCAGTAGTCCGGCCATGATGGTGAGTACCAACAGCCAGGCGATGGCGGTGGCGGGCGAGCGGAACAAACGAATCCAAGTGGTCATCTTTTTTCCTCCTTATCCTTTTCCCAGCAATACTCTGGGCTTTTTCCGGGACAACAGCCAGCTCTGCAGTCCCATGAGCAGGGCCATAATCCCAAGCTGAAGACCGATGAGCAGCAGCAGTTTCCCCACCGGCAGAGCGGCCAAATCCAGAATATTGCCGGCCAGTGTATCGGTCATGGCCTGACCACCGCTGTGGGACAGGGCGGCATCGTTTTGGAACAAATACTGATAAATCTGCTCACCAAAGAGCCGGGCGAACGTGCCGCTGAGGGCAGTACCCAGCACCACGCCCACCAGCGCCAGCACCATGCCACTGCCAAAGAGATAACCCCGGGTCTGCTTACCGGTTGCACCCAAAGAGCGCATAATGCCTAAGTTTTTCTGCTGTCTGCTTTGGAACAGCAACAGATACAGCATCAGCAGTACCACCCAGCTCAGGGCCAGAATCCCAAAGAGCTTCTCCGACTGGGTCTGGGCTTCGTGGACAGCCAGAACCGCCCCGTCATAGCCGGTATCCAGAGTGACAAAGTTGAGACTGGTCAATCCGGCTTCTTCCAGCTCTTTTTGGAAGTTTTCCAGTTGACCGTTCCGGATTTTTACGGAAAGGAACACGCCGTAAGTACCCCGGTGGCGCAACACGGCTTGCAATTTCGTACCTGCGGAAATCAGATTCCCTGTTTCATCGTAAGTCTCGGAATATACCTCCTCCATCACCGTTGCATCACAGCCGCCGTAGCCCCCCGGGAGCTGGGTCTTCTGGGGCATGAAGATGGTGTTGGGGGTGATGGAAAAGCTGGTATCCTCCCATGCGTTTTCCAAACGATAGATCCCCACCACAGTAAATACTTCTTCTGCGTGCATTCCGTTTTCTAAAGGACGAAGACCAATATCCGGCTCATTCAGCTTGTCCAGAGGTTCTCCACACCAAGACAGGGAGTAATTGGTCCATTCCCCGGTATCGCAGAGGAATTGGTTCAGGGTGATGGTATCTCCGGTGTGGATGTCTCCGGTTTGGGCCAGTTCCTCACTGAGCATCAGTACCTTTGCGCCGGTGTCATATTCCTCCTGAGTGAAGGTGCGCCCTTCGGTTACGGTGGCGGCTTTGGTCAGGAAGCACTGCATGGTTTCAAGACACTCGGTACCCAGAACGGGGAAGGCGTGTTGCGTCTGCTGTGTTTCCGTAATCCACTGTTGCCAGTGGGGGTTCTTTTCCAGGAAGTCCTCTAAATCGCCCGAAATTTCCTGCGCCAGACAAACAGGGTTTTCTGCGCTGGTGAATATGATGCGATCGGTCGGCTCTCCGGCTTCATTTAACACGGAATACTCTGTGGTTGATTCGCATTGACGATAAAACAAGAGCTGGTCCTTTTCTTGCACACTAAGGCATTTGTCGTTGATTCTTTGCCGATCCCCCAGCGTCAGCCAAGGCAGGGGCATATCGTCTGGGGTGGAAAGAGTATCGGAGTAGGAACGCCCATGGCAACTAGGATCGTACATTCCGGAAACAATATAGCGTTTTCCTTCTTCAAAAAATGGGGCGGTGTTTTCCTCGAGGATGCTGAACGCAATGAATATTTTTCCGCAATAACTGAGATAATCCTCGCTTGCGAAGAAGGCGTATTCTGGATTGGCCGAGAGAATTTCCTCCAGATTCATTATGGCAATGACCTGCGTTGTCTGGAGATTCTGGCTCAGACCAATACAACCGGCATCATAATACAGATGCGTGTCAATGGCGTCACAGATAACCTGTTCAATTGTGCCAACTGCAATAACCTCGTTATAACTCATGTTGGTGGTATGGTTGTTGCTGTCGATGTCTTTTTTGAAATAAGGCTTACCTTCGTTCAGGTTCATCCAGCTTTGCAATCCCAGCTTTGCGGTAAGCTCGGGGATATAAGCACCAGTGAGTGTTCTGAAATCAACCATCTCCACAGAAGGCAGGACCCTAAGTTTGTCTGCGGTGTCCTCAAGCATGGACATTGGGGCAACGGTATTGCCCAATTCATCAACGGTTAGTCCACCTCCACGGATGGCGATGGTGGTGTGCTGGCTGCTGAGGGTATCCTCCATGGCATTGGTGGCGTGGAGCAGGGTGCCGCCTACACCCAGTAGTCCGGCCATGATGGTGAGTACCAACAGCCAGGCGATGGCGGTGGCGGGTTTCCGCAATAATCTGGTTCGAACATTCAAGATAATCCCTCCGTTTTGTGTGATTTTGTATCTTTCTTTTGATGTTACTTTATTTCAAAATACGCAAAAAAGGCAATATCTCCCCCTACCCCCAGTAACTGTCTCATTCAGGTCAGTCGCCGGGAGGAGAAAATCGGGTAAATAATCACTTTTTTGCTTTACATGATTTCGGTGTCGCCCTGTTCCAGAACGCCGTCGCGCATCATCCAGACCTCATCCATCAGGGCGGCAATCTCTAAGTCGTGGGTGATAATGATGACACAGCGCCCCTCTTCATGGGCCAGCCGCAGCAGAATCTCCACCACCTGCTCAGAGTTGCCGATGTCCAGATTGCCGGTGGGTTCGTCTGCCAGTACCACGGCGTTGCCTGCCGCCAGTGCCCGGGCGATGGCCACACGCTGTTGCTCGCCGCCGGAGAGCTGAGAGGGGTAGCGTCTGAACTGGTCCGGCGCAATGCCCACAGCCTGCAACTGCCGGTGGGCGATTTCTTTGGCCTCACTGCGGTCCATCTTCTTCAGCTTCAGGGGGTACATCACATTTTCCTCGGCGGTCAGCAGGGGGAAGAGGTTGTAACTCTGGTAAATCACCGCCACATGGTCCCGGCGGTATTCGTCGCAGTTGCGGGTGGCGGTGTCCTGATCCTGGAAGACGATGCGCCCCTCGGTGGGCAGCTCCAACCCCGCCAGCAGGGAGAGGAAGGTGGTTTTGCCGGAGCCGGATTTGCCCACGATGGCATAGCATTTGCCGGGCTCAAAGGCGCAGGTGATGTTCTTCACGGCACGGACGGTCTGGAATTTGTTCACATAATCAAAGGTGACATTTTCGGCGGTAAGAATTGACATAATGGTTCACTCCTGTTCTCTTAATATGGCAGTGGGCGGCACGTTGACGGACTTCATCACGGAACAAATACAGCCCACGGTGTTACAAAGTAAGTAAATGGCGGTGGGAACAATTTCCCGGGTGATGACCAGAGCAAGGACTGCCGCCAGAACGGTCAGCACCAGTTGCTCTCTTAATACAGACAGAAACAGCTTATTTTGGGTCATGCCCATGGTGCGCATCAGGGCATAGGTCTTTCTCTCACTGCGGGTGGACAGGAAGCCCAGCAGGAAGCCCACCGCCACACTGAGCACCAGCACCGCCGGAAGCAGATAAGCGGAGCGGGCAATGTTCTGCTCCAGCGCCGTCACCGTTGCCCGGTACTGCTGGTCGTGGATGGTCAGGGCGACTTCCTCGGAGAAGGGCGGGGCCTTGGGGTCTACAGCGCCGAAAACCGGAGAGGCCGTCTCAGAGAGGGCAGCGAGCGCCAGATTGTCCGCGGCAAAGAAGGAAATGGAGTCGCAGGTGTTGCGGTCAAAATACTCCCCCTCCATGATTTGGGCGGCATCATAGGCCATGTACAAATCCCAGCCACTGCCGGGGTAGTAGCCCGCAAGCCGGAATTCCACGGTCTGGGTGGCTTTTTCCGGGCTCGTGTTGGGGTTGATGACCGGGTCAGTGATGTCCAGATGCAGAGGTTCTGTCAGGGCGTCCGGGGTTTCCTGCAATCGCAGGTATATGGACTCCGGAACAATCACCATGGGGGTCTGGCTCTGGAAGATATCCTCGTCGGTGAGCCAGACGATACTGCCGCCTCTGTCCGGGTTCAGGATGTCGGCACAGTCGAGGTGGTTGATGGCGGTGAGACTGGCAAAGCCATTGCGAACACCCATCAGCGCCCAGCCATAGTCAAACCGCTTGGTCAGCCGCACCTGCCGGACATAACCGGACAATGGGCCATCGGTGACGAACGCCGCCAAATCCGCATCCATGCGCAGGTCGGTGGATTTGGTACCCCGGATGTCCGTCACCACGCAGGTGATGGGGAAATCCTTCTGGGTTTGGCTCAGCTCCTGCTGTTGATTCTGGCGGTAGTCCGTGAGAAAGCACACCAGAAAGCATAATGCAGTGCTGAGAATCAAACTGCACAGACTCAGCCAGGGTCTGCGCCAAAGTCGATGAAACAAATGTGGATCCATAGTTTTTCTCCTTGTGTTGTTGTTGGGGGACTCCCTCAGCCTCGCTTCGCTCGGCAGCTCCCTCTGGGAGGGAGCCTTGAGTTGCATCCAGCCAAAGCCTCCCTCCTTGAGGGAGGTGGCATCGCCAACGGCGATGACGGAGGGAGTCGATAAGCTGGGCACTTCCGGTATACTCCCTCAGCCTCGCTTCGCTCGGCAGCTCCCTCTGGGAGGGAGCCTTGAGTTGCATCCAGCCAAAGCCTCCCTCCTTGAGGGAGGTGGCACGGCGAAGCCGTGACGGAGGGAGTCTATAAGCTGGGCACTTCCGTTTACTCCCTCAGCCTCGCTTCGCTCGGCAGCTCCCTCTGAGAGGGAGCCTTTAGGATTGCACTCAACCAAAGCCTCCCTCCTTGAGGGAGGTGGCACGGCGAAGCCGTGACGGAGGGAGTCAAAGGCCGGGGGGAGTCGAAGGGGCAGGGGGAGTGTTTTACAGCCGCAAAAGTTTTCTGGGATTCTGCCGGGCCAGTAGTGCGGCGTGAATCCACAACACAAGGCCAATCATTCCTGCCTGAATCAGTCCCATCAGCAGGAGCTGAGGTACAGACAGGCCATTTTGCTGGAGCATGAGGGTCAAATCCTCCGGGGTGAGCGCCTGACCGCCGGAGTGCTGAATCATGGCGGCTTCACTCAACGGGGCGAGCAGTACCTTATGCTGAATCACATCCAACAGCACCGCACCCAGAACAGCACCCAGCACCACGCCGGATACCGCCAGAATAAAGCCACTGCCGAACAGATACCGCCGGGCGGCCTTGACCCCAGAGCCCTGAGAGCGCATGGCACCCAGATTCTTCCGCTGTAAGCCCTGATACAGCAGGACATACAGCACCAGAATCAGCACCCATCCCAAGAGGGCAATCCGGAAGACCTGCCATGCGTTCTGCGCCACGGCATTGATGCTCTCCTGAATGGCGCCGTAGCCCTGATCTTCTGCCAGGAATGTGCCCCGCAGGTCGGTGGCCTCCAGTGCCTCCAAAAACTGGCTCATGCCGCCGTTTTTCAGCTTCACGGATAGATACACGCCGTGAGCGCCGTTTTCATTGGGGCGCTCGTAGGTGAAGCCGTCGTGCTCCACAATTTGCTCCATTTCTTCTATACCACCAAAGCCCCCTTCAATCTGGGCGCGCTTGGGGATAAAGACGGTGTTGGGGGTCAGGGAGTAGGACTCGTCTGCCCACTGGTCCTGAAGCCGGTAGAGCCCGATGACGGTGAATTCCTCATCCTCTGTGACAAATTCTGTGTCCGGCCCTACATAACCCACCGTGGGGTTGTTCAGCTTACCATCCACGTTGAAGTGGCCACTGGCGGTGGAGGCATTGGTGATGTCATAGTTGTTGTTCTTAAAGTCATGGACCAAAAACTGAGACATGGTGAAGCGGCTGCCCACCTGCAGGCCGGACTTTTCTGCCAGAGACTCGCTGAGCAGGCATACCTTTGCGCCGGAGTCGTATTCTTCCTGGGTGAAGGCCCGACCCTGAGTGACCGTGGCTTCGTTGGTGACAAAGAGGTACATACTTTCAAGGCAGTCTGTACCCATGACCGGGAGACTGTGCTGGGCGGTGTCGTAGCTGGCGGCAATCTCTGCCCAGGTGCGGTTTTTGGCATCAGAGAGGAAGTCCTCTGCACTGCCCTCCAGCTTGGCCAAGCAAGGGGAGGTGTCCTCTGTGTCGATGTAGACGATGGTGTCAAAGTCATCAATGGCGCTGGTCATACCGCCAATGTACCAGAGCTGGTCGCCCTGCAACATGGTTACGCCCTCTGATTTGATGAAGGGGTGACTGGGACCAATGACATTCTCGCCACCACACCGCTCCTCCGGGTCATAGACGCCCTGAATCAGATAGCGCTGCCCTTCCTGGAGGTAGCTCTCCGCGGCTTTGCCCAGAATACTGACGTACAGATTGATCAGGTCATCTTTGGGGGCGGCGTAGTCCGGGTTACCCTCCAACAGCTCGATAATTCGCGCCTCGGCATAAATCATCTGATCCGGTTCTTCTGCCGATAAGCCCAGAGCGGTCATGTCATAGGTGGTATAGACGGAAGTTTCATAGATGTCCACAACCTCCACCACCGCCAGCACATCGTCATAGGATTCATTGACCATGTACTGGGCATCTGTGGCACCCCACATGGTGTTTTTTATGCCCATAACGGGGGTAAAATCGGGACTGTAACCGCCGGTGAGGGTATGGAAATAGACCCCCTCCACGCCGGGCAGACTCTCCAGCAGGTCCACATCTTCCTGAGACAGGCCGTGGGGCTCGATTTCCCACTTTGCGCCACCTTCTATGGCCGTGCCGGTGGTACTCTGGTCGGTGCGGACGGCGACGGTGGTGTGGTGAGCACTCAGCACCCCCGCCAAATTCCCGGAGGACCAGTACAGCGCGAAGCCCACAACAAACAACAGCGCCATGACCGTCACCAGAAGAAACCAGACAGCGGTGGTGATGGGTTTGCGAAACAATCTCTTTTTGATATCCATGGGGAAACCTCCTCTATCGTATTATGTTGGAAATGATATCTACACCGATTCTATCACCATTCTGTATATATGTCAATGCTAAGTATATGGCGCTTAGGAAATTTAAGAATTTCTTTATAACCATTTGTAAAATGGAATTGACAGTTGACATCCACCGCCTAAAAGTGGTATGATACCATATAGCCTGATACTGGGAAAGAATACCATGAACCCGGAAAACAAGACAGGAGAAGGAGGGCATAGCTGTGGCAGATACCGGACATTCCTTTGTTTCTTATTTTAAGCGGGCGACCAGCCCTCTGGTGGTACTGCGTTTTCTCATGGAGCGACCCATGTATGGCTATGAAATTACCTCTGCCTTAAAAAGTCGCAGTGGCGGGAAATACCAGATTGCCATTCTCTACCCCGTCCTCTACCGGCTGGAGGAGCAGGGATTTGTGGAAATTTCCTCACAGGAGGTTGCTGACGGTCGGGCGAGAAGCTACTATGCCATTACCCCCGCAGGCCGGGCGTACCTGAAAAAAACATGGCAGGAGTATGTGGATATCTCTGACACCTTCAAGATGCTGATGAATATGGATGGGGTGGATGACCGGATGGAATCCTTGCCGGAAGATTGAGCCTGGAATCAATATAGGAATAAGGAAAGGGAGACACATTTTCGGCGTCTCCCTTTTGGTATATTCAGGACAAAGCATCTGCTCAATTCAAGCCAATCAACTGCGATAAAAGGAAACAACCGACGATCATCCGGCTGTTGACTGATAAATAATCCGATCCCATCGTATTTTTTACTAAACATTCCTCGATTTTCCGAGTAAAATCCACGATGCAATCGTATTTTTTGCAGATCAAAAGTAGAATATGGCACAGAACCCGCATAATTTTGCCACAATTCGCGCCAAGTGTCCAAAAAACGGGAAAACTCCCTGAGAATACGTTGAAAAACCGGCTTAATCGTGGTAAAATTCCCCGAGAGAGAACAAAGGAGGCGTTATCCCCCTTGGAAGCAATCAGCCTGTTTTTGGATGAATTCATGCGTGCAACCGCATGGCCAATGGAGCGCCCTGCAGCCTATGGGCCATTCCATTTGATATTTACCGTTGTCGGCTTTACCCTGTGCTATCTGTTGGCAAGAAAACTGCGCCATGCCAATGACCGGCAAAACCGGGTGATTCTCCTGTCTGTGGGGATCTTCCTCATGGTGACAGAGGTCTATAAGCAGCTTTTCCACTACTATTACATCTGTGACCATTCCTATGCCTGGTGGATTTTCCCGTTCCAGCTTTGCTCGGTGCCCATGTATCTGTGTGTCATTGCCCCGCTGCTGAAAAAAGGACGGGTGCAGAAGGCACTGTATAGCTTTATGATGTGCTATAATCTGCTGGGTGGATTTATGGCGTTTATTGAGCCCTCCGGCATTTTGCAGGACTATTGGGTGGTTACGCTCCATTCCTGCGTGTGGCATATGGTGCTGGTCTTTGTGGGGCTGTATATTGCCTTCTCCGGTCGGGGTGGACTGGAAAACAGAGCCTATAAGGACGCAACGAAGGTCTTCCTGGTGCTGTGCGTTGTGGCGTTCTCCATCAACCTGATTTGCTGGGAGCCCTCCGGGCATGACATCAATATGTTCTTTATTGGGCCGAAAAATTCCTCCCTCATTGTGTTCAAGCAGATTTCGGAGTGGTTCGGCTGGTATGTCAGTACCGCTTTGTATATTCCCACGGTCTGTCTGGGGGCATATCTGATTCTCCTGCCGTTTAGAATACTGAAGAAAAAGCTGGACAAGTCGGAGACAACCTTGCAGACCACAACAGAATAAATCCAAAATGCAGGTATCCCAATCCGGTCAGTGAACCGGGGATGCCTGCTTTTTGCAGGACAAGAGCCCTCCATCGTGGCGACGGGGGGCTCTTTTTTGGTTTATGGGTTGGTTTTTGCTGCCCGGAGAGGGTTCCTAAAGGGGTAGAGCCGAAGCTCTACCCCATATTCAGGAAATTACATCCGGCAGTAGCGCATGAGGATGGTGGCAATCTGGGCTCTGGTGGCGGTAGCCGTGGGAGCCAGAGTGGTTTCGGTTGTGCCGGTGATCAGACCATTGGCAACGGCCCAGTTCATGGCATCAACAGCGTA
>SVLX01000057.1 GCA_015067725.1 Oscillospiraceae bacterium
CTGGCTCCTCAGGGCAACGCCAGCAGAGCCCAGATTGCCACCATCCTGATGCGTTACTGCCAGATGTGAGCAATGTCTGATTTTACCCTTTCGGGAGGGGCTTCGGCCTCTCCCCTTGGGGGGAATAAGATAAAAATGAACACCGGGAGGCTTGTGCTTCCCGGTGTTTGGTGTTTTGGGGGTGTTAGAGGATGGCGCGCAGGAGGGAGAGGGCGGATTCCTCGGTGGGGTCGTTGGTGCCCAGTTCGCCACGGAAGGCGCGGGCGAGGATGGACTTTTTCAGCAGGTCGATTTTCTCCAGAACGGCTTCGGCGGCTTCTTTGGCTTGTTGTTCTTTGGCGAGGAGGCTGTCGAGGATGCGGATGATTTCATACTGTTCCTCTGCGTTGGAAGGAAGGTTGACCATCAGTGCTGACAGTTCCTTTTGGTTAATTTTAGGCAGGACAGATCTTGATCCAGCAGAAGATGCCTGCTCCAAGAATTCCTCTGACAGCATATAGTACCACAAACAACGGGCATCTTGCTTAGCCTCAATCGGGTACATATCAGCACTGCATAATCCGTCAAAATCTACTACCACCACTTTTGAGAGGTATGGACGAATTTTGGAATACAGAATCTGGCCAGGATAAAAGCGGTGTTTTCCGCTTGTTACGCCATCTTCTGCAATGGTGTGGAATTCCAGCAATACGCCAGTTTTCTTTTCAATATTATCTGGAGCAATGTGCGGGAAGTTTTGATAATCCGCAGGATCAACTAAATTGCTCTTGATTTCAGCAACCACATCAAATCGTGTGCGTTTCCAATTCTCCAATCCTACGCGATGCTCCGCTCTCCATTTGGCGGTCAGTTCGCCGGTGAAGGCTTTATGGAGGATGGCGGCTTTGCGGGTTTCAAAACTATCCAGCACAGACTGGGCTTTTTCTTTTGCCTCGTCCAGC
The DNA here is from genome assembly GCA_015067725.1 of Oscillospiraceae bacterium. Taxonomy (GTDB): domain Bacteria; phylum Bacillota; class Clostridia; order Oscillospirales; family Oscillospiraceae; genus Faecousia. The sequence continues at coordinate 942 of SVLX01000057.1, forward strand.
TTGGCAAACAGATACTCAATGCGTTCAACAATACGCTGCTGCTCTAGCTGGGGTGCAAGAGGAACGGGAAATGTTTGAAGATTACCGAGCCGAATATAAGGAATCGCTGTTCCAAACATTTTGTCCTTATTATAGTCAAACCACCGATATTTGAAATAATAATACAATAAATCTGTATTTATCGGTTCTTTGACTTCTACTACGTATGTTCTTTGGTATGCCTCAAACTTTCCTTCATATCTGGAAATATTGTTGATGTCACCATTTCCCGCAAGGAGAATTGCATTGCAATCAAATGAATAGCCATCACATCTGATGGGTTCAGCTGCGCAGGTAAAAAACGGATACTGTCCGTCTTCGCTTCCGTAGTTAGCATCTTTTTTTCCTGTCCGAATTTGAGATATACTCGCAAAAGAAACCCAACACCAATTCTCCGGCACCTTATACGGCTGCTCCTCCACCGGCACCAACGCCTGCGCCAGTTTTTCTTCCGGCGTTAAGGCGCTTTCTTTTTTCTTACCCCGTGCCATTATTCCACCTCCGGTGTCTGAAGGGACTTCAGTTCCCTCACCACACTCATCAGCAAGTCAACGGCTTCTTCCAAATCGGCAACCGCTTCTTCCGCACTGGCAATGGGGTCGGGCAGTTCGTTATAGTCCAGAACAGAATCATCCCGAATCAGACCCAAATCCAGAGAATTGCCTTTGGCTTCGATCTGTTCCCGGGTGAAGACGCTCCACCGCTCATCGGTCACCGCCCGGCGATCTTCTGCGGTATAGGCGGCAACAAAACCGTCAAAATGCTCCCGCTTCAGAGGTGTGGTCTTGCCAAAGGAGGGCATATTGGTGCGCAGGTCATAAATCCAGACTTCTCCGGTGTTGCCCTTATCCGTCTTGCCACGGGTAAAGAACAGCACATTGGTCTTGACCCCCTGGGCATAGAAAATGCCGGTGGGCAGACGGAGAATGGTATGCAGATTGCATTTCTCCATCAGGTCAACACGAATCTTTTCGCCGTCACCGTCCGCAAAGAGAACATTATCCGGCAGCACCACAGCGGCACGGGCTTTGCCGTTTGCTTTCAGACTGCGGTAGATATGCTGCAGGAAGTTGAGCTGCTTGTTGCTGGTGGAGAAGGTGAAGTCATCCCGGGTTGCCCGCTCGCCGCCCTTCTTGGTGCCAAAGGGAGGGTTGGTCAAAACCACATCGAAATCCTTCATGGATTGACCGGCACTGGACAAGGTATCGCCAAGGGTGATATGCCCCTCAATATCATGGAGCATGGCATTCATCAGCGCCAGACGGTGGGTATCATGCACCAGCTCACAGCCGGTGAAGGCCTCCATCCGCTCAAAATCTGCCACATCTACATCCAAATCATAGAAATTGTCGGTGGCTTCCTTCACAAAACGATGCGCCGCAATCATAAAACCAAAAGTGCCACAGGCGGGGTCGTTGCACCGCTCGCCGGGCTGGGGCGCAACAAGCATGGTCATCACATCGATCAGCACCCGGGGGGTGAAATACTGACCGGCACCGGATTTCTTCTCGTTGGCGTTCTTTTCCAGAAGACCTTCATAGAGGTTGCCCAGACCTTCTTCCCGGGCAGAGTACCAGTCCAGACCATCGATGGTGACAATGATCTTCTCCAGATTTTTGGGCTCCTCAATATTGGTGGACGCACCCTGATAGATTTCCCGGACACGTCCGGTGCAGTTTTCTCCCAGATGGGTCAGCAACTCTTTATAGAACCGCTTCAGCTCAATGCCACTTTTTGCGGCCAGTTTGTCCCAGCGGTAATCCTCGGGAATCTGCTTCTCTGCACCGGTCTCCTTGGCCATTTTCAGAAACAGGATATAGGTCAGCTCCGTGACATACTGGTGGTATGTAATGCCATCATCCCGAAGGACATTGCACAGATTCCAGAGCTTGGATACGATTTCTTGTGTGGTCATGCGGTTCTTCCTCCATCGTCATACAGATACTCGTTGAGCTCCAGTATGATGCTTTCCAATTGATTTGCAAAAATCCGGTTGATTTTGTTGTAGCCGCCGTCCGCCTTAAACCGGCTGCCCTCATCAAATACGGTCACATTCAGCACGGATTCATGCATCAGGTACTTCTCTATGCGGCCAATCCAGCTCAGTTCCTGCCGGGTGAAGCTATGGGCTTTTTTCAACTTATCCACAGCACGGCGGATGCGGGCTTCGTGGCTGATGAGGGCAGAGCCGATGGCATACCGGCGAATCAGACTGATGATGTCGGCGGTGATTTCCTCATTGGTCAGTTGAGAAATGGCAGTATTGAGCTGCTGGGTAGTGAAGCCCTCCCGGTCAAGGGTCAGACGCAAGTCCTCCAGCGCTTTCCGGGTCAGGTCCCGGGGACGGGTGCAAATGATTTGCAGAGCGGCAATGGCATTCATGTTGTTCCGCACATAGGCGGAGAAGGAATCCAGATAATCCTCCGGCGGCTGGTTGGACTTGCCATAGCCACGGGTATGGGAGCGCAGTTCGTCCTCTTTGTCAGAGATAACGACGGTCCGCCCGCCCTGAGGTCGGTGCTCCTGCAAATAGCGGAACAGCTCTTTGTGTGCCAACAGTCTGTTCCGGGCATCCGCTACAGTCAGTTGCTCCAAATTGGTGATGAATTGATTGGGGTCCATGCCGCCGGTCATGCTGGCGAAGTGCTTTTTGGTTTCATCGTCCATGTTGCGCTTTGCCCGCTGCAACTTGGCGATAACCTGCTGAATCTGGTTTTTTGCCTGATTCTCGTCTTCGATGACCTCCAAACCGTCCAGCAGTTGGGTGAAAGAGGTGGTGGGTTTGGTGACCACAGGCTTCATGGTATTGACTTCAGCCAGAGAATCATATACACCCACTGGGTCATAAATCTCAAAATGGGTCTTCTTGATTTCCGGGCAGAGACGGGTAGCCCGCCCCAGCATCTGCTCAAAGAGGATGCGGGACTTTACCCGCCGCATGAAGACCAGCGTGGTAATTTCCGGAACATCAATGCCGGTGGTCAACAGGTCAACGGTTACGGCAATGCTGGGGAACTGCTCATTTTTGAAGGCTTTGATGGCCTGCTGTACCTTCTTGGGGTTGCCACCACCAATACTGCCGGTGATTTTCTTGATGGCTTCGTTGTCTACGCCGTACTTGGCATAGTGGTTCTTCAGAATGTCCACAATCATATCCGCATGGGCATCGTCAACGGCAAAAATCAAGGTCTTTCCATGCTCCGCCGGATGCTCCGGGTCAATGTCCCGGGCGATTTCAGCCAATACGGTTTCGTTAAAACTGCGGGTAATGACCTGACGGTTGAATTGCTCCACATCGAAGTTCAATTCATCCTCAAGAAGCTCACTGTTGGTGATTTCGCCGGTCACCGGGTCATAAGTGGCAACCGTATCGCCGGCACGGTAATGGATACCACCCAGACTCAACCTGGTCTCAAGAATATGGGGCGCATCGTGGTCAACCAGATAGCCTTCAATGACGGCTTCCCGGTAGGTATACTTGAATACAGGCTGACCGAAGATTTCGGTGGTCTGCAGTGCAGGGGTCGCAGTCAGGGCGATTTTTACCGCATCGAAGTATTCGATAACACTGCGGTATTTACTCTGGTAGTCCCGCTGATCCCGATACAGGATTTCGGTGTCGTCCATTTCTTTGTCCAGAATATAGCCACGGTGCGCCTCATCGATGATAATCAGGTCATAGTCTGTGACAGCGGGCATGGGGTCATCAGCATTATAGAGAATGCGCTTGACCATGCCCTGAACCGTTGCAATTTGAATGCGGGTCTCCCGGTCGATGGACTTATCCTCCAGACCTTTGACGTTATAAATCTCGTTGAGGGTCATCAGGTCTTCCAGCTTCACGTATTTGAACACATCGTGAGCCTGCTCACCCAAAGAAGTCCGGTCAACCAGAAACAGAATCCGCTTAAAGCGATTGGTGGTAAGGAAACGGTAAATCATGGCCAGAACCGTGCGGGTCTTGCCGGTACCGGTTGCCATGGCAACCAGGGCCGTTTGCTTTCCTTCCTGAATGGCCTGTTCTACAGCTTTGATGGCCTTGAGCTGGTAAGGACGAAGATTCAAGCCATCTTTGTCCAGCAAAAGGTCATAAGGCAGAGACTGAAGTGCCTGATTGCCGGATGCGGTGTTTCCTTCCAATTTTTCCATAATGCCCATGGGACTATGCCAACCCTGAAGCGCTCTGGGCGCATTGGAGGACTGCCGCAAATCCAGAAACCAGATGCCGGATTTGGTTTTGTACTGCTCCAAATAAGGTCTTCCGTTGGTGGCAAAAACAAAGGGCACTTGATATTTTCCCCATGTACCGGACTGGTACTTGCGGTCCTCTTTCCGGATGTTCCGGGCATAATCTTTGCCCTGATAGTCGATGACAGAGGGAATATCTTTGTGCGCCGCCTTTGCCTCAATAATGCCAACCAATTGCAAACCGACAAACAGAGCATAGTCCGCATAACCCCTGCTGCCGACCGTGGAATCCGTTGGCCATTCTGCAATTGCAAGATTCCTGCCCTTTGCAGGACGGGTGCCTTTGGAATAGCGGAGAGTCTCAGTATCGGCTTCCCAACCTACCTGTCGGAGTTGGGAATCAATCAGATAACGGGTTTCTGCTTCGGATTTCTGTCGCTGACTTGCCGCTTTTGCGGATTGCTTGCGGCGGGCTTCTTTGGCGATTGTCGCTGTTGCGGCGGCCTTTTCTTCGGCTTCTTTGGTCAGGGCGTTCTCTTTTGCCTCATCTGCTGCAGGGTCTGTATGGGCAGAGGGGGGCGCATCAACGGGCATGACAAAGGGTTTGCTTTGGTAGCTCCAGTCACCGTAGGTCTGCATGAACCACTCGCAAAGTCCATGGGTCATTTGCAGCAAAGTCTTTCCCTCGGTGACAGAGGCGTAATTCTCATGTGCGGCTTTATTTCGGGCTTTCCGCAGAGCGTGCAGAATGTCCACAAGGTCCTGCGTCAACATGCCTTCGCGGAAGAGGATGGAAATGCGGTTTACTGCAGTGTTGTCGAGAGGAAGGGGAATGCGGTCATAGGTAAACATGAGGTTTGCAATGGTTTCGCCAATCATTCCCAATTTGATCAGGCAGGAGTTGGGGTCACTATAGCAGTATTGCTCTGCAAGAGAGCCAAAGTTTGCCAGAACAGGGAAATCCTTTTGTAAAAAATCAAAGTTACCGGCCATTTTGCGCACACCCTTTCTGTTGCTGTGGCCACTTACCAGCTTTTGCTTCTATCATACCACACCAACCCCCATTTTTCCACCCCAAACCTGAATTTCCCCTCAAAAACCACAAAAAAGCATCGCCCCCGAAGGAGCGATGCAAAAAATCTTACTTCCCGCAGAACCCCTGCGCAACCTCCGCAATATGCTCTGCGCACAGCCCAAACTGTTTCAGCAGGGCGGCGGCAGGACCGGAGTGACCGAACTGGTCCTCCACACCAATGCGGCGGACGGGGGTGGGCAACTTCTCACTGAGCAGGGCGCAGACCGCCTCACCCAGACCACCGATGATGGAATGCTCCTCACAGGTGATGATTCTGCCACATTCCTTGGCGGCCTTCAGGACCATTTCTTCGTCCAGAGGCTTGATGGTGGCCATGTTGATGACCCGGGCGTGGATGCCCTTGACACGGAGAGCCTCAGCGGCCTGAAGTGCCTCATAGACCATAAGGCCGCAGGCGATAATGGCCACATCATTGCCCTCGGTGAGCTGCTCAGCCTTGCCAATCCGGAAGGTGTAGCCCTCCTCTTTGTGGAAGACGGGAACAGCGGAGCGACCAAAGCGCATATATACCGGGCCAACGTGCTCGTAAGCGGCCTTGACCATGGCCTTGGCTTCCACATCGTCGGCGGGGGTCATAACCACCATGCCGGGAATGGAGCGCATCAGGGCATAGTCTTCACAGCACTGATGGCTGGCGCCGTCTTCACCAACGGAGATACCGCCGTGGGTTGCGCCAATCTTCACATTCAGGTGGGGATAGCCAATGGAGTTGCGAATCTGCTCAAAAGCACGACCGGCGGCGAACATGGCGAAGCTGGAGGCGAAAGGTACCAGACCCATAGTGGACATACCGGCGGCGGCGGTAATCATGTTGCCCTCGGCGATACCGCAGTTGAAGTGGCGGTCGGGGAAGGCTTTCTTAAAAATGGAGGTCTTGGTGGCACCGGCCAGGTCGGCATCCAGAACGACAATGTCTTCGTGCTCCTTGGCCAGCTCGACCAGAGTATTGCCGTAGCTGTCACGGGTAGCGATTTTTACCATATCTGCCATATTACTTCGCCTCCAATTCATTCAGCTTGGCCTGGAGCTCTGCCATGGCCTTGGTGTAGTCCTCGTCACCGGGAGCCTTGCCATGCCAGCCCACCTGATTCTCCATGAAGGAGACACCCTTGCCCTTGAAGGTCTTCATGATGATGACCGAGGGCTTGCCGGTGCAGGCTCTGGCGGCGGTAAATGCGGAGTCAAGCTGGTCGAAGTCGTGACCGTCAATGCAAATCACATGGAAGCCAAAAGCGGCCAGCTTCTCATCAATGGGATAGGGGCTCATGACGGTATCCACAGAGCCGTCAATCTGCAGATTGTTGTTGTCGATGATGGCGCAGAAATTGTCCAGCTTGTAGTGGGCGGCGAACATGCAAGCCTCCCAAACCTGACCCTCCTGAATTTCACCGTCACCCAGCAGAGCATAGACCCGGTTGGTCTTCTTCCGGTACTTGGCGGCCAAAGCCATGCCGGCGGCGGCAGACACACCCTGACCCAGAGAGCCGGTGGACATATCCACACCGGGGACCAGATTCATGTTGGGGTGACCCTGAAGATAGCTGTCAATGTGGCGCAGATGAGCCATGTCTTCTACGGGGAAGAAACCCCGCTGAGACAGAACGGAGTATAGTGCGGGAGCGGCGTGACCCTTACTCAGGACGAAGCGGTCCCGGTCCTCGGCCTTGGGATTCTGGGGGTCGATATGCATTTCTTTGAAGTAGAGGTAGGTAATGGCATCCGTGGCAGAAAGGCTGCCACCGGGATGACCGGACTTAGCGGCATGGGTGCCCTCAATGATCCCCATGCGAACTTTACAGGCGGTGATCTCCAGTTGTTTCTTTTCGCTGGCAGTCATGGTGTTCCTCCTTCAGTGAAGTGAAAGCCCGGGATTGGCGGTATCGCATACCGGGTCATGATATCAGTATAACCCAATTTGTGGCAAATTGCAACCACAATTGCTGGAATTGCCGGGAATTGCGTTGGTTTGCGGGAGAGGAATGGACTGCTGCCGGGAGAAAACCTGCAGAACAACAAAAATGACCCAATATGGGCCATTTCTGTTGCGGATTTCTGTTGGTTGGAAAGAACTGTCTCATTCCACGGTAACGGATTTGGCCAGATTCCGGGGTTTATCCACGTCACAGCCCCGGTTAAGCGCAGTAAAGTAGGAGAAAAGCTGTAGCGGTACAATGTTCACGCTGGGCTGGAGCAGGGGATGAACCTTGGGAACTTCCACCACCACGTCCGCTGTCCGGCGGGCTTCTTCCGCAAATTCTTCCGTTGTCAGGCAGATGACCGTTGCGCCGCGAGCCTTGACTTCCTTGACGTTGGCCATGGTCTTATGGAACAGTTCTCTGACCGTAGCCAACGCAATGACCGGCACACCTTCTTCAATCAGGGAGATGGGGCCGTGCTTCAGCTCACCGGCGGGATAGGCCTCGGCATGGATATAGGACAGCTCCTTCAGCTTCAGACTGCCTTCCAGACAGGTGACCGCATCCACATTTCTACCGATAAAGAAGATATCCTCGCAGGCATGGAATCGATCTGCCAGCGTACGCATTTGACCGATGCCCTCCGGAAGCAGCACCTGCCCGATTTGCCGGGGCAGGTCCAGAAGGGCGTCTTCCGCCTGCCGGATATCTTCCTGAGACTGGGTCTCCAGAAGCCGGGCAAAGCGGAGAGCGAGACGGTACATCACCGCAAGCTGAGCGGAGTAAGCTTTGGTGGTGGCCACGGCGATTTCCGGTCCGGCGCAGGTATATATTACCTCGTCAGCGGCTTTGGCGATGGCACTGCCCATGACATTGACAATGGCCAAGGTGTGAGCGCCCTGAGCTTTAGCTTCCCGGAGGGCGGCCAAGGTGTCTGCCGTCTCACCGGACTGGCTGATGAGAATGACCAGCGTATTTTGATCCAGAATGGGGGCGGCGTACCGGAACTCAGAAGCCTGAATGGACTCCGTGGGGATACGGCAATATTTTTCCAAAATGTACTTGCCCAGGAAACCCACATGGTAGGCGGACCCGCAGGCCGCAATGTAGATTCTGCGCAGGTTGCGGATTTGCTCCGGGTCAAGGAGAAGGGAGTTGGCACAGTCGCTGTTTCCGGTGAGGGGTGCGGCGGCGGTATCGGTCAGCACCCGGGGTTGCTCCATGATCTCTTTGAGCATAAAGTGGGGATAGTCGCCCAACTCCGCATCGGCAACACTCCACTGCACTTCCTCGGTGGGACGCAGGACAGGATTACCCAGTGCGTTAAAAATCTGAATGCTCTGGTCGGTAAGGATGGCGATGTCACCGTCGGCGGGGTAGATGACTCTCCGGGTATAGCCCAGAATGGCTGGGGCATCGGAGGCGATGAGGCACTCATTGTCGCCCCAACCCAGAATCAGGGGGGAATCCTTTCTGACGGCATACATCCGGTCCGGCTGGTCTAAACAGAGGATACCCAGCGCATAACTGCCGGTCAGCCGTGCGGTGGTGGCGACGATGGCGCAGAGCATATCTCCGGTTTTGGCATAGTTTTCTCCCAGCAGGCAGGCGGCGACTTCAGTATCGGTTTCGGAGGTGAACCGGTGACCCCGGCTCAGCAGTTCTTCCTTCAGCTCCAGATAGTTCTCGATAATGCCGTTGTGTACCAGCGCGATTTTGCCATCCCGGGTGCGATGGGGGTGGGCATTGCAGTCGGAGGGTGCGCCGTGGGTCGCCCAGCGGGTATGGCCGATGCCCAGTGTACCGGGCAGGTCGGCGCCGGAGTCGCACTTCTCCCGCAGAGTCTGCAGCCGACCCTTGGAGCGGGAAACCGCCAAGGCTTGGGGGGTATGTACACAGATACCGGCGGAGTCATATCCCCGGTATTCCAATTTGGAAAGACCTTCCAGCAAAACACCGGCAGCCTGCCGGTGACCAATATATCCAACAATTCCACACATGGAAATGACCTCCTGGACAGATAATCCCGCCCAAAAGCCGGCGGGTGAGATGGGTATCATTCTGGGGTTATGTGCATTATACACGCTTCTTGTGCAAAAATCAATGATTTTTTTGCAAATTCATGGATTATTCTTAATTCGCACCTAAGACGAGGGTAATATAGACACAAACCGGGTATTGCTCCGGTTTATCCTATGGTTATCCGTGTGCGGGGGTTCGTTTTCGGACGGTTATTGAGCTGGAATGAGGTAAATGCTCCGGAAATTGTTGCGGATTTGGAACGGAAAATGCAAAGAGGGGTATGAGGTTGGAGTGTCTTTCTGGAAAACCCCGGTTTTTTGTGTAAATATACAAGATTTGCCCTGGAATTTTGGACAAAATCACCACGAGGTTCCCCTTGTAATCCCAGGGTGAATGTGGTAAAATGGTTGCAAGTCGGCAACGCATTCCAATTATGACAAGTTTTAATGAGGGATATATGATGGAAGTAATGATCAACAGGCAATTTAATCTGATGCGGGAGCTGATCCAGCTTCTGTGTGTATACATCAGTGAGGAAGACCCCGCAATTCTGACGGCAGAAGAGCCGGGGTGCATCACCACGGAAGAAATCCGGACCATGATGGAGCAGGTCTGCGGTCATCTGGACAAAACCGACCCTCTGCTCCGGTTCTTCTTCAAAGGTTACATTCAGCAGGACAAGCGAAACCAGAGTCCTTTCTTGCAGTGCGTGGCCAATGTGATGCTGGAGAGTCCCATTTCTCCGGTCTTTGAACAGGTGACCGATTACCGCAAAGCTATGCATGAGGGTCTTCTGAGTCGTATCCGGCACTATGAGATCAACAGCTATAATGAGGGCTTTGGATTGACACTGCATAAGGAATACCGCTCTCTGTCTGAGGAATTGGGCAAGCTGGATATGCCGGAGGAACTCCGGGTGGCTTTGGCGGTGGCGCTGTCGGATTACCATGCCCACACCGACCTGCTCTGCGATATTTTGGAACCGCTGGCGGCGAAGATGAAACCGCTGCTGAAACTCTGGGAGGAAAAAATCACCCCCAGAGTCCGGCAGTGGCAGGAGGCGCTGGACACCGAAGAAAAACAGGAGCAGTTCATCCACGGCATCAACTCCCGCTTCACCAAGCGGAGCTGCCTGATTATCTCCCTGCGGCTGTTCTATCCCATGTGTCAGCGGGCTTGCTTCAGCTTCATCGATGGGAATATTGACTATCTGACCGGCATGGGGAAGATTCCCGGCGGCTTCATGCCCGATGCGCCCAGCAATGAGGACTTGACGGCGGTGCAGCTTCTGTCCAATATGGACAGGTTGCGGATTCTCCGTCTGCTCATTGGCAGGAAGATGCTGCCCAAGGAGATTACCCATGAGCTGAACCTGAACCGGGGCTCGGTCTTCCGGGACTTAAACAATCTGCAACAGGCCCATTTGGTGGAGCACGTTGCTCAGGGCAGCAAGCTATACTATACCGCCAACATCGCCAAGGCCAATCAGGTATTGGACAGACTGCGGGCCTTCCTCAGTGAATAAGGGGCGCACACGTTCGGTATACCCCTCCGACATCCACGGAGGATTATACATAAATCTATAATTATGGAGGTACACACATGAAAAGAAAAGTGCTGTCGATGATTCTGGCTCTCGTCATGATCATCACCTGTCTGGTGTCGCCGGCGATGGCCAGCCAGACAGAATTGACCCCCAGCGAATCTCTGACCGTTGAGCCTGCGGGCGAAACCGTTATCCGGACGGAGAACGGCGAAACAGTCGAAGATGAAGCAATTGAAGCAGATACGACCGAAGTGGAGATTCTGGTTTCCGTCAACCATGGCGAGACCGTCTTCACCCAGACCAGTGATCTGGAGCTGGCTGTTGCCGCTATGGATGACCAGAGAGCTGAGCTGTACGCCGCCGAATACAGCATGGAATCCGTGCTGGGCTTCGACGTGGAAGTGGATGAGTATTTTTCTCTGGTGTTCAATGGCTTCTCTTTTATGGGCGAGGCCTGGATGGTGGATGCCATCAATGAGGTGGAGGGTCTGTCCGCCATTGTCGCCCCTCAATTCCAGCTCATTGAACCTGAAGCAGAAATTGGCGATGTGGATCTGACTCCCGACATGGGCACCGCCACCGGCATGGTGGGCGCAACCGATGCCTGGGAACTGGGTTATACCGGCAAGGGTATGGTCATCGGTATCATTGATACCGGCATCAAGCAGACCCATGAGGCGTTCTCCGTCGCTCCTGAGGGCGCAAAGATCGACCAGGCTTATCTCGATAAGGTCTTTGAACAGTATGGCACGCTGATGCATGGTCAGAATACCGAGGGCGTTTATTATAGCGCCAAGATGCCCTATAACTGGGACTATTTTGACTCTGACTGCACCCCCAACCACACCAAGTCTGCCCATGGTTCCCACGTTGCCGGTATTGCCGCCGGTAACAATGGCGCTGACTTTAAGGGTATTGCCCCCGATGCCCAGATCGTCACTCTGCAGGTGTTCACCGATAAGGGTAGTGCTTACACCACCGACCTGATTTCCGCCCTGGAAGACGCGGTCTATCTGGGCGTGGACGCGGTCAATATGTCTCTGGGTATCACAGCCGGCTTTGAGCATTATGACTGGCTGGGCTTTGGTCCGGTGTATGAGGCACTGGAAAAGGCCGGTATTGCCGTGGTTACCTCTGCGGGCAACGATGGTCATGCCTACTACTGGACCAGCTATGGCGATTTTCTCCGTAACACTTTCCGCTGGCTGTCCAAGAACCCGGACAATGGTATGATCGGTACCCCCGGCAATCTGGCCGGTTCTTTCACCGTGGGCAACAGCGTCAACATGGAAAGAACCCTTTCCACAACACTCTCCACTGGCGGTGCGGTGTATACGCCGGTTGACTGCGCCAACGTGCCGAGCTTTTCTGAGCTGGCTGCGGGAGAGTATGAACTGGTTTATGTGGGAACGTGCGCTCCGGAAGAAATTGAAGCCGCCGGTGGTGCGGAGGGTAAGATCCTTCTGTCCAAGCAGGGCGGAGTTGCTTATGAAGATAAGTGTGCCAACGCAGCCGCAGCCGGTGCGGCAGGTCTTCTGATCTATAAGCTCCTGAGCGGGGCACCTAGCTTTGATATTTCCTCCTCTGCAATTCCCTGCGGCGGTTTGACCAAAGCGGATGGCCAGGCGATGATTGCCAGCATGACTGACGGCGTCCATGGCAAGGTGACGGTGAAGCATGATTTCCCCTATCAGAATGTTACCATGCATATGTCCTCCTCCTGGGGCACTACTCCCAACCTGAAGCTGAAGCCGGATATTGCCGCTCCCGGCACCAACATCAACTCTGCTGAAGGCAGAAAGCTCTATAAGGACAATAAATATACCAAGATGACCGGCACTTCCATGTCCGCACCCGCCGTGGCCGGTGGTGTGCTGGTGGTGAAGCAGTACCTGAAGACCCTGTTCCCTGATGCCACCGGTCAGGAACTGTATGAGAAAGCCTATGCGCTGATCATGAGTACCGCCGGTCATGCCGGCGTATTTGTCCGTCAGCAGGGCGCGGGCATCATGAATCTGGAAAAGGCCACTACAGCCACCGCTTACCTGACCGATGCGCAGGGTAAGCGCCCCAAGCTGGAGCTGGGCGAAAACGAAACCGGCACATTCCAGCTTTCCTTCCGGGTCAACAACATCGGCAAGACCGACAAGACCTACAATATTGATTTCAAAGCCATTACCGAGAAGACTTCTCAGTTTAACTATCAGGGCTTCAACCAGATGGGCAAAACCCCGGAGTTTGCCAAGAAGACCAACCGGTATCCCTGGCTGCATCAGGATGAAGTGATTACCGTCCTCACCGGTACGGTGTGGGACGTCACCGACCAGTGCACGATGGATGGGGAGAAGACCGTCACCGTCAAGGCTGGCGAGACTGCTACCGTCACCCTGACCCTGAAGGCCAATGACTCTCTCATGGAGCACTTCCGGACGAATTGCCCCGCCGGTATGTACTTAGAGGGTTGGGTCAACCTGACCGATACCTCTGCTAAGAATCCCGTGGATCTGTCCATTCCCTATCTGGGCTATGTGGGTGACTGGGACAAGCCCGCTATGATTGACGAAGGCTGGTGGTGGCAGAATCCCTACGGCATCAACAATCTGGCGCAGTTCTTCGCCTCCGGTGGCGTGGGCGGCATCTATCTGGGTCACGACGCGCTGGAGCAGGGCCTTGGCGTGAACCTGTACGCCGACGGCAAGGGAGAGACGTATCTTGCCGACCGGAATGCCATCTCCCCCAACGGCGACGGCTATCTGGACTCCCTGAACGATTTTGAGTTCTCTCTCCTGCGTCAGCCCAAGAATGTGAAGATTTATATCACCGATGCTGACGGCAAGGTGCTGAAAACCATTGCGGACAGCACCTATGGCTATACCAGAGACTACGGCGGAACCAGCCAGGCTGAGCCTGTGGGCTACTGCAATGTCACCTTTGAATATTTAGGCGAAGATCTGGAAGAAAACGAGACCGCTTACTTCGTGGTGGAGGCTTATCTGGACCATGAGGGCTTTACCCTGGAAGGTAACGATTTCGCCACCATCACGGTGCCTTTCTACAAGGATCTGACCGCTCCCGTGGTTACCGCTGTGGATGGCGGCGTGGAGATTCAGGATACCAACTATGTGGCCTACTATGCCGTTTACACCGATGCCCGCCATACCGACCTGGTCTATGAAGACGGTGTCTTTGCCATGGAGCGGGGCGCAAAGGAAACCTACTTAACCGACATGGACAAGTATTTTGTCGCAGTTGCCGACTTTGCCCACAACGAAGCCTTCTACTATGTGGAAAATGGCAAGGTTTACGAGCTGGATGCCGAGGGCTTTGACCACGGCAGAACCCTCATTGGCGAGAGCCAGTGGAACATGACCCGCTATGACGGCGCCAGCCTGGAATTCACCCACTGCATGGAGCACGCCTGGTATGCCCTGAGCGATAATCTGCAGCAGGCGGCCATTGCGCTGACCGAAGTGGACTATGAAGCCAATCCCTATGACCTGGGTCTGAAGGGCGCTGCCGACATTGACTGGGTGGTAAAGTCTGCGGACAATACGGTCTATGCCTCCAGCGGCAGCCACCTGTATAAGTTTGACCCCGTGACCTGCACCGTGGACCGGGAGAGTGGCATCAGATACTGGATGGAAGGCGTGACCAAGTACATTTACCTCAGTGGTCTGGCTGTTGCTCCCGGCACCAATGACCTCTATGGTGTTATGCAGGTCAGTGGCATGAATGTCACTGTGGTCACGGTCAACTGGGAAACCGGTGAGCTGATCAAACTGTGGGATACCATCAGCGGCGGTCTCAGCAACGGAAAGAAGCTGGGCTCCACTTCGTACACTGCCTATACCATGAAGGATGCGGACACCCTGCTGGCTTGGGGCTCGCTTTATGGTACCTTCGGCGGTTACTACCTCTTTGCGGAAATCAATGTCAAGACCGGCGAAGTGGAGAAGGAAATCCCCATGTATGGCTGGCAGGACGGTTACGAGAATAAAATGGGCAATATGCGGAGCGGCGATTTTGACCGCCTGGGCTCCAAGTGGATGCTGCTCTATGACGAAACAGAGAACTGCGCATATCTCTCCGGTTGCTGGGGCGCCTTTGGCTATATGCACAAGGACAAGGGCGGCATTGCCAAGTACGACTTTGACAACGATTCCTGCAAGTGGTATCTCCCCGGCGATGGCGAAGGTCTGGTCATCCACGGTCTGTACTTCCTGGACGAAATGGTGGACATTCCCGAGCAGGAGCACATCTGCTACATCAAGGAGACCGTTGCCCCCACCTGCACCACCGAAGGCTACACCCTGAAGGTCTGCGCAGAGTGCGGCGAGGAAATCAAGGAGAATGTGGTTGCCGCTCTGGGTCACGACTACGAAACCGTGGTCACCGAGCCCACCTGCACTGAGCTGGGTTACACCACTTACACCTGTAAGGTCTGTGGCGACACCTACAAGGATGATTACAAGCCCGCCACCGACCACAAGTATGGCCAGTGGCAGACCGTAAAGGAAGCCACCTGCACCGAAAAGGGTCAGGAAAAGCGTACCTGTGAATGCGGCGCCGAGGAATTCCGTGACGTGGATGTCAAGGGTCACGACTACAAGAAGACCGTCACCGAGCCGACTTGCACCACCATGGGTTACACCACCTATACCTGCTCCGTCTGCGGCGACACCTACAA
>SVLX01000058.1 GCA_015067725.1 Oscillospiraceae bacterium
CCCGGATAGATATCTTTTTACAAGCGCTATCTTCCATTCCGCACTGTGTCTCGATTTAGACATAGTAATCCCCCTAAAATAGACTTTGGATATTTCCGTGGCCTACTTTAGGGGGATCATATCATTTGGTCCGTGGAGCGGTCAGTTATATGTTGCCTATTTGAACCGGTCAAAGATGGGTTTCTCAATCCGCTTGTATAAAAGCATGGTCAGCAGAGAAACCAGTGAACCCTTAATCAGATTCAGGGGGACAACGGCATAGAGCACCAGCGTGGAGACGGAGGTAATGCCGCCGTTGATGTCACTGCCCATGGCCACAATGGATTCCAGAGACATCCCATAGAGCTGGGCAAATTTGGGCAGGAGATAAATGGCATTAAACAGACTGCCGAAAATGGTCATCACCAGCGTACCCAAAACCAACCCGCCAATGGCAGTCTTCTTGGTTTTGCGGATATGATAGCAGATGGAGGCGGGCAGAACCAGAGCACAACCCACAGCGAAGTTGGCAAAGTCACCCACAAAAGCGGTAGAAGTACCCTTGACCAACAGTTTCAGCAGAATCTTAACCGCTTCACAGACCACACCGGCAACGGGTCCCAGATAGAATGAGCACAGAAGGACCGGCAGCTCAGAGAAGTCCAGCTTGTAGAAGGTTGGAGCGAGGAAGGGCAGGGGGAAGTCAAAAATGTGCAGTACCGTGGCAACGGCAGCACACATGGCCACCAGAGAGACACGGCGGGCCGGGGAAATCTTCCGCTTGTCTTTGAAGAAGTGCTCGGTCGCTTTGGCAATGAGGGCGAGAGCCACCACAATGGCGGCGGCTACCAGAACAAAACTCAGATTGTCCTGGATGCTGAGGAACAGGTTTTTCAGGTTTTCCATATCTTTCACCTCTAAGTAAAAATACACGCCCAGAGCATACACCCCGGGCGTGTTCAAGAACGCACAACAATTGCGCGCATCTTCTTCCATCCAGACTATAACTGTCGGTGCTGGAATCTCACCAGCTCAGCAAATATGCTCGCGGACTTGTGCCAATGGACACTCACCGCCGGTCGGGAATTGCACCCTGCCCTGAAGATGACATATATTCACTTCGCCTCTACAATATAACCGAAGATCCACGGATTGTCAATAGTGGATTTATGTGATATAATGGACAAAATGCGGAATGTGCTTAGGATTGTGGCTGTAGTCCCTGTACCACTCCGGTGGCTGAAGTATCGGTCACATCTCCGCCAATGACCTGATTGTCATAAATCAGCAAGGTGGCATAGACCGGGTCGGTGGCATTGGGGTAGTTTTCCACCTGGTAGACATATTGAGTCACGGTTTTTCCGCTGTATTGGTTCAAGTCGAAGCCCTGACTGACCTGGAGTTCATTATACCGCAGGAAGACCTCAGACAGCTCTGCCGGAATGCGGACCTGACGGGTCTCTACCGGAGATACCACCACCTCCCAGCCCAGATTGGTCAGATAGGCAACCCGCTGATCGTTGGTGACAAGCCCCACCGGCTGAGATGCGCTGTCGTGGCTACCACCGGCAAGGACACAGATGAGGACGATTATCCCCACAATCAGGGCCAGGATCAGGCCAACTCGCTTTTTATCGACTTTCGCAGTCATGACCATCATTGAGAATCCCTCCAATTGATTTGGTTGTACAGCCTATGCGGGGCGAATCTGGAATAGAACGGAAGGTAATTGCATGAAACAAAGACTGGACAAAATTCTCTCCGGTACGGGTTTGGTTACCCGGAGCGGGGCCAAGGATGCCTTAAAAGCCGGCAGAGTCAAGATCAACGGTATACCGGCCAGGGACGGCGCAGCGAAGGTTGACCCGGACACCGATACCATTACGCTGGACGGTCAGCCCATTTCTGCCGGGCGGGTGGTGCTGCTGCTCAATAAGCCGGAAGGGTATGTAACCTCTACCCAGGACCCCCGGGACAGAACGGTGATGGAGCTGATTCCCGGGCAGTATCGCAACCGGGTCTCGCCGGTGGGCAGGCTGGATAAAATGACAGAAGGGTTACTCCTTTTTACCGATGACGGGGATCTGCTGCACCGGCTCATTTCTCCCAAAAAACAAGTGCCCAAGGTTTACTATGCCCGGCACGAGGGACAGGCAGGTGAGGATGATGTGGAAGCATTTGCTTCCGGTCTGACATTGGCAGACGGTACCGTTTGCCTGCCTGCGGTGCTCCGGCCATTGGGGGCAGGGGAGAGCCTGATTACGGTCTGCGAGGGCAAATACCACCAGGTGCGCCGGATGATGGCCAGCCGCAGGATGACCGTTACCTATCTGGAGCGGCGGCAGGAGGGCAAACTGACCCTGGGCAACCTGCCCAGAGGAGAATGCCGTCTGCTGACTGAGGAGGAGTGTCGGGAACTTTTGGAGGATTTGTGAATCTTTTGGGCAAAATCCCCAAAAGATTCTCCGGTTACATTGTCTTAAAAACAGGACTTTATTTCGTTTTTCGGCGGGATGAACAGGAAATGGCCTCCCAATTTGGTGGCGTTTCACAAAAAATATGTGAATTTCCATAAAAAAGCCCTCCCGTTTTGCAATATTTTGTCAAAAGACCCTTGCAAATTGCGCAAAAAAGGTGTATGATAGTTTCGTGGTTTTGTATAAACCGCATTTGTGCAATTTACAAGGAGGGCGCTTTTATGTCCAACCGGATATTCCAGAGCGTAATCGTACAACTGAGAGAGGCGACTGACCGGGTTTTGGGCGTCATGGATGCTGAGGGCAATGTGGTTTCTTGCAGTGATGCCGTACTGTTGGGACAAAAGTGGCCGGATGCCGCGCTGAGAGTGGGTACCAGCTACGATCCGATTACCGTATATGAAGGTAAAACCTACAAGACCATTGTGGGGAACAGCAATTATTATGAGTATGCCGTTTTTGCCGGCGGCGAGGATGAGTTAGCCAGAAGTCTTTGTACCATGGCCTATGTGGCGCTGAACGATGCCAAGGTCTATTACGAGGAAAAGCATGACCGGGGTACCTTTGTCAAGAATATCATTATGGACAACATTCTCCCCGGAGATATCTATATCCGGGCGAAAGAATTGCACTTCTCCACTGAATCCCCCAGAGTCGTATTTCTGGTGCGGCAGGTGGGGCATACCGATGTGGCGGCAGTAGATATCCTGCACGGGATGTTCCCTGACCGGCTTCAGGATTTTGTCATCAGTGTCAATGAGAGCGATATTGCCATAATTAAGCAGATCAATTTGGAGACCACTGCGGATGACCTGCTTCGTATGGCACAGGCCATGGAGGAAATCCTGAAAACCGAGCTGTTCATCAAGACGGTCATTGGTATTGGTACGGTGGCAGAGCATCTGCGGGAGTTGGCGGACTCTTATAAAGATGCCCAGACTGCCATTGAAGTTGGTAAGGTCTTTGACACGGATAAGACCATTATCAATTATGAGAATCTGGGACTGGGCCGTCTGATTTATCAGCTCCCGACCACGCTGTGTGAGATTTTCCTGACGGAAGTGTTCAAGAAAAACCCGCTGGACTCTCTGGACCAGGAGACCCTCTTTACCATCAACAAGTTCTTTGAGAACAGCTTGAATGTCTCTGAGACTTCCCGGAAACTTTTCGTTCACCGCAATACACTGGTTTACCGGCTGGAGAAAATCAAGAAGCTGACGGGGCTTGATTTGCGGCAGTTTGACCATGCCATCATCTTTAAGGTGGCGCTTATGGTGCGCAAGTATCTGGATTCCCGGGATATCCATATCGGCGGAATTGGCGGAATCGGCGGACAATTTTAACTTGGAGCGATACTATGATTGAATTTATTGATGTCGTAAAAACCTATAACATGGGAACCACTGCATTGCAGGGTGTTACCATGTCCATTGAAGATGGGGAGTTTGCCTTTCTGGTCGGTCCTTCCGGCTCAGGTAAGTCCACCATCATCAAACTGATTACCGGCGAGATTAAACCCACTGAGGGCTCTGTTCACGTCAATGACTTCCAGTTGGAAAGCATCAAGCGCCGGGAGATTCCTTATCTCCGGCGGTCTGTGGGCGTTGTCTTCCAGAATTTCCGGTTGATTGCCAACAAGACGGTCTATGAGAATGTGGCCTTTGCCATGCGGGTCATCGGTGCAAGAAACAAAGAAATCCGTAAGCGTGTTCCTTATGTCCTGCGGTTGGTGGGGCTGGAAGGTAAGGAGAGACGGCATCCGTCCGAGCTCTCTGGTGGTGAACAGCAGCGTGTGGCGATAGCCCGGGCATTGGTCAATAACCCCTCCATGATTATTGCGGACGAGCCCACCGGTAATCTTGACCCGGCTCGCTCCTACGAGATCATGATGCTTTTGGAAGAAATCAACAATCTGGGAACTACCGTTCTGGTGGTGACCCATGAACGAGAGCTGGTTGAGCGGTTCACCAAGCGGGTCATCGCCATTGATGAAGGTCGGGTAATCAGCGACGGAATGGACGGGTATTATCACTATGAAGAGCAATAATTTCTTTTATCTGTTTAAAGAAGGCTTCAAGGGCGTTTTTCAACATGGATTTATGTCCTTTGCGGCGGTGGTGGTCACGCTGGCCTGCCTTCTGGTTATCGGCAGTTGCTCTGCGCTGCTGTATAATGTCAACGAAATCGTGGACCGGGAATCCCGGAATGCCAAGATTGTGGTCTATATCAACGATACTTACTCCCAGGCAGAGGCCAGAAGCGTTGGCTCTCAAATCAATATGATTGAGAATGTCCAGCAATCCACCTTTGTCACCCGTGAGCAGGCACTGGCTGACTTCGTTGCCGGTCAGGAGGACGTCTATGCCGGCGTTGACCCCCAGACCATTCAGGACCGCTTTGTGGTCACCCTGGAGGACAACAGCCTGATGCGCCAGACTGTCCCGCTGCTGCAGGCGATTACCGGTGTTTCCGAAGTGGAAGCTCCCTTTGATTTGGCAGAGAATTTTGGTACACTGCAGCATATTCTGCAGATTGTCTCTCTGGCAATTGTGGCACTGCTTCTGGTGGTTTCTCTGCTGATTATTTCCAATACCGTCAAGCTGGCCATGTATGACCGGAGGGATGAAATCGCCATCATGAAGATGGTGGGTGCGACCAATGGCTTTATCCGCTTCCCCTTTGTGGTGGAGGGTCTGACACTGGGCATTATTGGTGCGGCACTGGCATTCTTCATTGAGTGGGGACTGTACAACACTCTGGTCAAGTGGATTGCCGGAATGAATAACTTCAATCTGCTGGAGCTGGTGTCTTTCGATGAACTGTTGGTGCCTATGGTGGCTACCTTTGGTGCCGCCGGTATCTTCGTGGGACTCTTTGGCAGTTTCACCTCCATTCGTAAATTCCTGGACGTTTAACCATAGGGAAAGGAGACCTGCGCTATGCGTCGTAAAACCGTATTTACCCTTCTGTCCGGTCTGTTGGCTGTGCTGATGCTCTTTAGCATGATGGTCACTGTTGTGCCCACTGAGGTCTCTGCGGCCAGCTCCTCTGCCATCAAGAAAGATCTGGACAAGTTGAAAGCTGAGGCTAAGGAAATTCAGGCTCAGCAGAAGGAACTGAAAGCCCAGCAGGATGCCAACAAAGAAGAAACCAAGGATTTGGTGGAGCAGAAGGCTGAGCTGGAACAGCAAATCAAACTGATTCACGACGAGATTGAGAACATCAACGCTCAAATCCAAACCTATAACCAGCTCATTGCGGAAAAGCAGAAAGAGCTGGACGATGCCAAGACCCGCCAGCAGGAGCTGAGCCAGCAGTACAGCACCCGTATCCGGGCCATGGAAAAGAACAGCCATATCTCCTTCTGGTCGGTTCTCTTTGAATCCAGCAGTTTTGCGGAGTTCCTCAGCAATGTCCGGATGATGGCCGATATTGCCAAGGCGGATCAGGCCATGATGAAGAAACTGCAGGAGGCCGCTGACGCCATCACTGCCGCCCAGACCGAACTGAGCGCAGAGAAGCAGGGCTTAGGCGAACAACGGGCAGCCCTGACCGCAACCCAGGAGGAAATGGATGCCAAGAATGCTGAGGCCAGTCTGGTGCTGGACCAGCTTAACGATAACGCCGCACAAATGGATGCCCTCATGGGTCAATATGAGGACCAAGAAGCGGAACTGACCAAGAAAATCGCCAAAACCGAGAAAGAATACAACGACGCCGTTCGGGATGAACAGAACAACAGCGGCGGCGGCGGTGGCGGCGGTGGAGGCGGCGGCTCCTGGGCCTATCCGCTTCCTTACAGAGCCAAGGTCACCTCTCCCTATGGCTGGCGTACCCATCCCATCACCGGCAAGCGCAGTTTCCATACCGGTGTTGACCTGGCTGCCTCCAAGGGCACAGCCATCTATGCCTGCCGGGGTGGTACGGTGACAGAAGCTACCTACAGCAGTGTTTATGGTTATTATGTGACAATCAACCATGGTGACGGTTTCTCTACCCTTTATGGCCATATGACCCACTATACCGTAAAGGTGGGTCAGACGGTGAGTAAAGGTCAGACCATTGGCTATGTGGGCTCCACCGGTATGTCCACCGGTCCCCATCTCCATCTGACCTTCTATAAGAATGGCGACACCGTAAACCCCATGAACTACATCGGTTGATGTGTTCTCTTGAATCCGGAAAGGAGCAAAACCTTGAATCGCAGAAAACGCATATCCATTGTTGCGGCCATTTTGGCCATCATTATGATTTTGTCTCTGCTGTTGAGCATTATTCCCGCTGTGGCCAATGCCGCCGGTGCGGAGGAAATCCGGCAGGAGTTGGAGGCACTGAAGGACGAAGCCGCCCAGATTCGCAGTCAGAGAAAAGAACTCGAGCAACAGCAGGCGGAAAATGAGGATGAGACCGAAGATGTGATTCAGCGCAAGCGGGATATTGACGACCAGATTAAGCTGGTTCATGACGAAATCGGCAACATCAACAGCCAGATTCAGACATACAATGCCCTGATTGCCCAACAGCAAACAGAGCTGGATGAAGCCATCAGTGCCCAGAGTTTGCTGTCTGAGCGGTACGCAACCCGCATCCGGGCTATGGAGAAAAGTACCCATACCTCTTATTGGAACATTTTGTTCCGGTCAGAGAGCTTTGCCGACTTTCTCAGCAGTATCCATATGATGTCGGAGATTGCTCAGGCAGACAAGGAAATGATGGCGGAACTGGAATCCGTTGCCCTGCGCATTAAGACGGCACAGGAGCAGTTGGCCACGGAAAAACAAGGGCTGAGCCAGCAGAGAGCCGCACTGGAAGCCTCTCAGGCGGAGCTGGAAACCCTCAATGCTGAGGCAACCCTGATTCTGGATGAACTCAATGACAATGCCCTGGCCCTGAAGGAAATGCACGAGGCATTTTTGGAGCAGGAGGCTGAACTCAGCGACAAAATTGCCCAGCGGGAAAAAGATTACCAGAATGCCATTGCCCCGCCGGTCAGCGGAAACGGCGACTGGCTTTATCCTCTGCCGTATCGTGTGCCCATCACCGATGCCTATGGCTGGCGGTGGCACGTCATTACCGGGAAATACAGCTTCCACCATGGGGTGGACTTTGCCGCCCGTGCCGGTACGGCAATTTATGCCAGCCGCAGTGGTACAGTGACCGATGCCTCCGATGATGATATTTATGGGTTCAATGTGACCATCAACCATGGCGATGGCTACTCCAGTCTCTACGCCCACATGACCAACTATGTGGTCTCCGATGGTGATTACGTGGAGCAGGGGCAGATTATTGGCTACGTTGGCTCTACCGGCTGGTCCAGTGGTCCCCATCTGCACTTCTCCATCTATTATCGGGGTAGCTCGGTGAACCCCATGGACTATCTGTAAACATCTTATACTTACCCACAGCCCGGCGGTTTCGGGCTGTGGGAGAGTCACTTTATGAGCAAATGAGGGATTTAAGTTGAAATTTTTGTTAAAAGTGCTGGCGTTCCTGGGCGCAATGCTTCTGGGCTCTGCATTAACCATCATGCTCTTACCCAAGGTAATTATGGGGCAGGGGGGAGAAAGCGGGAAACTGGGTCAGCTCATGGACTACCTGAACAAGTACCATGTGGAGGAATTGAATCAGGAGGAGCTGGAGGATGCGGCGGCCGCGGCGATGCTGGCGGCTACCGGTGACCGCTGGGCGTACTATATTCCTGCTGACGAATATGAATCCTATAAGGCGCAAAAAGACAGCGCTTATGTGGGCATTGGTGTTACGGTTTCTCTTAATGGAGATAATGGGCTCATTGAGGTTGTGAATGTGACCGCCGGAGGTCCAGCGGATTCTGCGGGTATGCAGACCCACGACTTTATCGTGGGCGTTGACGGTACAGACTGCACCGGCATGACACTGGAAGAAGTCCAGACGATGATTCGGGGCAAAGCCGGGACGGAAGTCACCATTACCGTCAGCCGTGATGAGGTCAATCTGGACCTGACCATGGTCAGAGCCACCGTACAGATTCAGATTGTGGCGTATGAGCTGTTGCCCTCCGGTTATGGCTATATTGATATTGAGAACTTCAACCGCAGAAGCGCACAGGATACCATTGCCGCTATGGAAGAACTGATCAATCAGGGCGCAAAAGGTCTGATCTTTGATGTTCGATTTAATCCCGGTGGCTATAAGGACGAAATGGTGGATGTGCTGGACTATATCCTGCCGGAAGGAGAGCTGTTTATCACAGAAGATTACAAGGGTGATGGCGAAACTGACTATTCCGATGCGAATTGCATCGATATTCCCATTGCGGTTTTGGTCAACGGGGACTCCTATTCTGCCGCTGAGTTTTTTGCTGCCGCCCTGCAGGAGTATGAGTACGGCATTATTGTGGGTCAGCAGACCACCGGTAAGGGACACTATCAGGTAACCTTCAACCTGTCTGACGGCTCTGCCGCCAATTTCTCCATTGGCAAATACTATACACCCAATGGGGTAAACCTTAGCGGTTTGGGGATTACGCCGGATGTGATTGTGGATTTGGATGAGGAAACCCAGAATCAGGTTTATTTCGGTGACCTGACCGGGGAAGACGACCCTCAGATTCAGGCGGCGATTGATGCGCTTGAATCTCAGGATTCCCCTTGACTCCATGGGCAAAATATCCTATAATGACCCGGTAAGACGAGAATAATCAGAAATCTATCTGTAGAAAGGTTTGATTTACCATGGCAAAAGAATATAAGCTGACAGCTGCGAGAATCAAAGAGCTGGAGGAAGAACTGCAATATCTGAAAACAGACAAGATGCAGCAGGTCGTGGACGATATCCGTGAAGCCCGTTCTCACGGTGACTTGTCTGAGAACAGTGAATATGATGAGGCCCGGACGGAGCAAGCGAAGCTCTTTGGTCGCATTGCTGAAATTGAAGAGATTCTGGCTCATGCCATTACCATTGAGGATGACGCCGAATCCAGTGGCAAGATTGGCCTGGGCTGCACCGTCACCGTCAAGGATATGAATACCGGCGAGGTCATGGAGTTCCGTATCACCGGCACACAGGAAGCCGACCCCCTGGCCGGCAAGATGTCCGATGACTCCCCCTTTGGCAGAGCTTTGGTTGGCAAGACTGCCGGTGAAAGAGTATCCATCACTGCCCCCATCGGCACATTTGAGGCCGAAATCATCCGTGTTACCCGCTAACTTTTGAGGAGAAATAAGAGAGGTTATTATGGCAAAGTTTGTACCCGCTGCTGAGATGTCTCTCAGCGACCAGATGCAGATCCGCCGGGATAAGCTGGCTCAGCTTCGTGCCGACGGCCACGATCCCTTTGTGGAGACCAAGTTTGATGCCGATACCTTCAGCGCAGAGATTCATGCCAACTTTGATGCGCTGGAAGGTAAGCCTGTTGCTCTGGCTGGTCGTCTCATGAGCAAGCGTGGCATGGGCAAGGTGATTTTCTGTGACATTCAGGACCTGAAGGGCCGGATTCAGCTCTATGTCCGCTATGACGAGATGGAAGATAAGGATTCCTACGAGCGGTTCAAGAAGTATGACATTGGTGATATTGTCGGTGTCAAGGGCGACGTGTTCCGCACCCAGAAGGGTGAGGTTTCCGTCCGTGTCCGGGAGGCGAAGCTGCTGAGCAAGTCTTTGCTGCCGCTGCCTGAGAAGTTCCATGGTCTGACCGACAGGGAGACCCGATACCGTCAGCGCTATGTGGACCTGATTGTCAACCCTGAGGTTAAGCAGACCTTTGTGAAGCGGAGTCTGATTCTCCGTAGTCTGCGCCATTTCCTGGACAGCAAGGGCTTCCTGGAAGTGGATACCCCCATCCTGACTCCCTTTGAAATTGGTGCCGCCGCCAAGCCCTTCCTGACCCACCTGAATGCGCTGGATATGGATATGGTTCTGCGCATTGAGACTGAGCTGTATCTGAAGCGTCTGGTGGTTGGTGGCCTTGACCGGGTCTATGAGGTTGGTCGTATCTTCCGAAACGAGGGTATGGACCCCAAGCACAACCCTGAGTTTACCACCATTGAGCTCTATCAGGCCTATACCGACTTCTTCGGTATGATGGATCTGGTGGAAGAAATGATGAAGACCGTTGCCATGGAAGTCTGCGGCAGTTTGACCATTCCTTATCAGGGACATGAAATCGATCTGGGTAACTGGGAGCGGATGACCATGATTGAGGCGGTCAAGAAGTATTCCGGCGTGGACTTTGCTGCGGTTTCCTCTGATGAGGAGGCCATTGCTCTGGCTAAAGAGCACCATGTGGAACTGCCTGAGGTGCCCAGCAAGGGCGCAATTTTGGCTGAGTTCTTCGATGCCTTTGTGGAGGACAAGCTGATTCAGCCCACCTTCATTTATGACTACCCTGTGGAAATCAGTCCTCTGGCCAAGCGTAAGCCCAGCGACCCTGCATTTACCGAACGGTTTGAGTATTTCATCAATGCAACAGAGTTCGGCAATGCCTTCTCCGAACTCAATGACCCCATCGACCAGAAGGAGCGCTTCGAACGTCAGGTGGCAGAGCGGCTTGCTCTTGACCCCAAGAGCAAGGCACAGGTGGACTACGACTATGTCACCGCACTGGAATATGGCCTGCCTCCTACGGGTGGTCTGGGCTTTGGCATTGACCGTCTGGTCATGCTGTTGACCGATTCTGCCTCCATCCGGGATGTACTGCTGTTCCCCACCATGAAGCCGATTGACAACTAAACCAAATGGTGAAGAGGACCCGCTCGAAAGAGTGAGTCCTCTTTTTCCTGTAACCTCCTGCCTGCCCAGGGCATAAGCTGGGCAGACGGAATCTGTTGTACACAAACCCAAAGATCAGCCCAAAGGAGACGAAACCATGGAAAACCTGACCTACCTTCAACCGGAAAGCGGCAATGAGGACCACCGTGTCCTTCTGGAAGCCCTGACCATTCCTTACAACCGGGAACTGGACGCTCATGTTGAAGATGCCCTGTCGGTACACGAAATCCGCGCCATCACCGGAAAAATGCTGTCCACCGCAGGACACGCTGAGACGGGGCTGGAGCTGTGTTATCTGAATGGGGAGCTGGTGGGCTTCTGGTATGGGAAAGTGGACACGAACGTTGCCGGTATACCCCAAAAGAGAAGAAAGGCCGCTATTTTGGAGTTCTATATCCGCCCCTGCTACCGCCGAAGGGGATTGGGCAGCGCCATGTACCGCCGGGCAGTGGAAGTTTTGGAAAGATGGGGAGCGAATCGGCTGGAGCTGACCGCAGACCCGGTGACCGGTGCGGCATTTTGGCGTGCTATGGGATTTAAGCCCAACGGGAAGAAAGACGAATGCTACGGTTTTCCCATTTTGGAGAAGAACCTTGCCCATGAATGACAAAAAAAGGGGTGGCAAAAAAATCGTACGGCAGACGGTGCTAGAATGTGCCCATAAGGATTTCGGGATGACCAATTTCCCGGGGTCATGATACTGTTGCTGCTTCTGAAGAAAGGATGAAGAACGATGAAGCAAGTAAAACGGATGCTTTGGGGCGTGACGTTTATCGTCCTGGGCGTGATTCTGTCGCTAGACGCCTTTGATGTGGTCCGGATGGATTTGTTCTTCGATGGCTGGTGGGCGCTGTTCATCATCGTCCCTTGCACCATTGGAGCCCTGACGGACTATGATAAGGCATGGGACATTGTGGGCATTGTCGTGGGAATCTTACTGCTGCTGGTGTCTCAGGATGCCTTTAATGCCCAACTGGTGGGGAAGCTGGTTGTTCCGATTGTCCTGATTCTGGTGGGTCTGCGGCTGATGTGGCGGGGGATATTCGCCCGGGGCAGTCAGGAAGCTGCCAGACGGGCCATGGCCGCCGGGAAAAGCCTGCCGGAGTACAGTGCTGTTTTCAGCAGACAGAGCCGGGACTTTGCCGGGGAGAATTTTTCCGGTGGTGAGTTTACCGCAGCCTTTGGACGGTTAGACTGTGATCTGACCGGTGCAACCATCACCGATGAGGCGGTCATTCGGGCAAATGGTATTTTTGGTCGGGTGGTACTGACGCTCCCGGCAGATGCGGATGTTATGGTATCCTCTCACGGGCTCTTCGGCGGCATGACCAACGGACGCACCCATGGGGGGACAGGTACTGCCGGAGCAATCCGGATTTATGTCAGCGGAAGCTGCGCTTTGGGAGGGGTGAGTTTACGATGAATTGGGTATGGAAAACCATTCGGGGCATTCTGATTGCTCTGGGACTTTTGGCTTTGATTTGTATACTGGTGGTTTCCTGTACAGTTTCCCATGTAGATGACTTCCTGGACAATCATGGCAACGGCTCATTCCTGTTGGAAGAAAACAAGACCTATGATTTTTCTGAGGAGATTCACGCCCTGCATCTTGAGGTCGCCGCAGCCGAAATCACCATTTGCCAGGGTGATGGATTCAGCGTAGCGACCAATGGAAAGTATATCCGGTGCGAAAACCTGAATGGTACTCTGACCATCCGGGAGACTGAGGAATTCTCCATCTCCGGCAGGGATGTGGTCACTGTAGCGATTACCATTCCTGCAGGGACGGTGTTCAAGCGGGCTGAGCTGGATACCGGTGCAGGCGATGTATATGTGGAAGAACTTCGGTGCGGCCGGCTGGAGCTGGACATGGGCGCAGGAGACTGGACAATCAACACGCTGGAGGTAACCGACTCTGCAGAGCTGAACGGCGGTGTTGGTGACTTTGACATCAACTCGGGAACCGTCCGGAATCTGGATTTGGATATGGGTATTGGAGAAGTGACCCTGCGTTGCCGGCTTCAGGGAGAATCGGACATTGATATGGGAACAGGAAGCTGTACCCTTGAACTGGTTGGCACCCGGGAGGATTACCGGATTACCGCCGATACCGGCATTGGTGAGGCTACACTGGAAGATGAGCCAATTCGTGATGGCGTCACTTATGGTACTGGAGAAAGCCGAATCCGCATTGACGGCGGAATCGGAGAGATTGTGGTCAAGTTTGTTGACCCGGTGTAAGAATCAGGAGGTTATTATCATGAAGCAGAAGAATTTACTCACCGTTATTCTTGCGGTTATCGCCGCTTTAGCCGCTGCCGGTACAACTGCAGCTTGCCTGTTGAAGAAGAAGCGGGGCAGAAGCCAGTGTACGTTCTATGAGGTGGAGGAGTAAGGCTGGCACAAACCGGTAAATCAGCGCCCGGAGCCGGAAAATGAAGGCTCCGGGCGTTTTTTCGGTTTTTTTCTAAAAACACTTGACATTTTCGCAACGATGTGTATAATATATCCGATATGAATAAGCCTTATCAAGAGTGGCGGAGGGAACGGCCCGATGAAGCCCGGCAACCTGTTAATTCAAGGTGCCAAATCCGGCGTATGACGAAAGATGAGGGTGCGTGTTTGTAACGTTCCGAGTCTTCGGAGCGTTTTTTTCATCCCCTGCGCGCCGAACCGAAGCTTTTGTAAAGGACAGACGATAGAAAGGAATTGGTACAATGGAAAAAAGACTATTTACTTCTGAATGTGTTACTACCGGTCATCCCGATAAGGTGGCTGACCGCATCTCTGACAGCATCCTGGATGCATGCCTGGCACAGGATCCTGACTCCCGTGTGGCTTGCGAAACCATGGTCACCACCAACTTCTGCTGCATTTCCGGCGAAATTACCACCAAAGCCAAGGTGGACTATGTTGGCATTGCCCGCAAGGTTATTGCGGACATCGGCTATACTGAGAGGGGAGAGGGATTCTGCGCCGACACCGTGGAGGTTCTCTGCCGGGTGCATACCCAGTCTCCGGATATTGCGCTGGGCACCAATGATGAGGTGGGTGGCGCAGGCGATCAGGGCATGATGTTTGGCGGCGCCTGTAATCAGGACCCTGAGCTGATGCCCCTGCCCATGGCCATTGCCCGGGGACTGACCAACCGGCTGACCCAGATGATTGCTGAGAATCCCAACCTGCGCCCTGACGGCAAGGCGCAGGTCACAGTGGAGTTCAATGAGAATGGCGACCCCATTGGTGTAGATACGGTGGTGCTGTCTGTGATGCACAGGCCCGAGTTTGCCATTGAGCAACTCCGGCAGTACATCAAGGAGATGGTCATCGCGCCTGTGCTGAACAGCTATGGCTTCTCTTTGGAGAATGTGGCGCACATCTTCATCAATCCTACCGGTAAATTCGTGGTGGGTGGTCCTGACGGCGATACCGGCCTGACCGGACGCAAGATTATCGTGGATACCTATGGTGGCTACTTTGCCCATGGTGGTGGCGCCTTCTCCGGAAAAGACCCCACCAAGGTTGACCGCAGTGCCGCTTATATGGCCCGCTACATGGCCAAGAATGTGGTTGCTGCCGGTCTGGCAGACAAGATTGAGGTTCAGCTTGCGTACGCCATTGGTGTGGCGCAGCCGGTTTCCCTGATGGTCAATACCTATGGCACCGGTAAGGTTTCTGACAATGAACTGACTGAACTGTTACGAAAGGAATTCGACCTGACCCCCGCCGGAATTATCCACACCCTGAATCTGCGCACCCCCATTTACGCGGAGACGGCCGCCCGCGGTCACTTTGGTATTGAGGAAGGCAGACCTTGGGAGCGGACTGACCGGGCAGAGCGACTGCGTCAGATGATGGGATGCTGAGCTTCTTTTTCAGAACGATTAAACCTGCGGAAATGCAAAACATCGGGATAACCGGCATGGCTTTGGGCTGTGCCGGTTACCATTATGAGGTGAGATAACGCATTTTTCTGTTCTCTGTAAAGGCCGGGATGCAAGCAAACCCCCGACCAATATACGAGCGCCGGACACTTCCGCAGAGATCTCACTGGCCCAGGAAGCTTCACCGTCAGAGTAAACTTTATACCACGAAAACTGCGCACAGTTGAAAACGGCAGATTCCTGATGGAATCTGCCGCAATCCGCTGATTGACGATAAAACCATAGTTTTCTATGTTACTGTATGAACTCGGGTGCTCGCAGAGAATAGTGGAATCCTGATGGATGCAGGGTTGAAACTAACTGACGGGGATAAAATCCACCCTTCCGCCGGAGGCGGATTGATCGTCGAACATGATTTTGCCCACCCATAAGGGTGGACTTAGCTGAAAACCGACAAGTCGGAACTTGCCGGTTTTTCTGTAAAAGGGCGATAACAAGATATATCTGCGCTTTTGTCTTAGAAATCTGAACCCTTGCGGTGTTAAGTGAGATATTCTGCCTTATGGCAAATGTGAAATAATTCCTGGAGGAAATTGTGAAATATCTCGCTTCGTTCGATGCGAAATGAAATTTGCCCACATTTGCGCAGCGAATATTTCGCATTAGCGAAGCAAATATGTCAAAGCGAAGCTATGTCATTTGCCCAAAGTGCGGATTTCGTTGAAAAGGGGCTGTCTCACTAAGATACGTGAGGCAGCCCTTATAGCAAAAGAATACAAAACCCGGCTCTGTGCAGAAAAGACTGTACAAGAGCCGGGTTTTGGCGTAAAATTGAAGTGTGAAAAACAAT